>NZ_LXJL01000035.1:0-10964 GCF_001641215.1 Gardnerella sp. 30-4
CGATAATAGTTAGTTTGGCTGGAAATAAAAAATGAATAATAAAATAATTTAGTCTAGCAGTTGCTTTTGTAGCTACGATTGGACTTTTTGCTGGAACAGTGACAGCTCAGGCTGCTGATAAGGGAACTGCAGAAGTCAAGAAATATCCGCTTTCACTCGATATGGATATCGCTTTGGACCCTGGGTATGGCCACACGCATCCAGGTGGTAAAGGACAGATTGACAAAAACATTGAAAGCATGTGGGAAAATCTTCCAATAACCGTTGAGGATGAAAACGGAAAGAAAATTGATGTTAAGAAGAATCTGCAATCTAACTTTCAGCGGTTTGTTGGCGATTTTGCGATAGGAGAAAAATTAACAATAACGATTGATACTGATAAAATTCCCGTGGGTTATCATCTTTCTCATGATACGGATCGCACATATATTCCAGCAAAGGGCTACTCTAAATTCACTGTTACGTATAAACTCGACGATGGTAAGCCCATACCTCTGCGAATTTCGTTTGGAAAATTGAACGTGAAATTCGATCTTAAGGGCGGAAATATTGAAGGTAAGACGGATCCAATCGTCAATACTGTAAAAACGGATAATACGGTTGATTTCCCAGCTGACCCTGCAAAAAAGAATTTGGTGTTTGGCGGATGGTATACCGAGCTTCCTGATATTGAATATTATCGGAATCATAACATGGCAGGCAAACGCTACTACTGGAATAAGAAGTCACTATTTTCGGATACCAGTTGTGACGTGCCGCAGTGGAATGATGAGAAATTAGATCCTCGGGGCGACTATCAATTTTTACTTCGCGCACAGTGGAATGCGAAAGTTTCGTTTAATGCTAATGGTGGCACTTTTATTGACGGTAAAGCTGAGAAAAGTGGTGCAATACGGCAAGGTAAGAGTATTAAAATGTTAGCTGCTCCTACGCGCGAAGATTATCAGTTCTTAAACTGGGTGGATGCTGCTGGTAAAGCCTACAAGCCTGGTGATATGTATACGTTGAATGCTAATACTGTGTTTACTGCCAAGTGGAAGCAGATTCGAAGCACGGTTACATTTAAGGATGGCGATAAGACTCAAACGGTAAAGGTGGAAACTGGTAAGGCTATTGATACGGATGCGTTAAAAGATCAGTCAATGCCTAAGAATCCAACTAAAGATGGCTACACGTTTAAAGAGTGGAATACTAAGGCGGATGGTAAAGGTAAAGCATTTACTGGAACAACGCTTGTAAATAGTGATTTGACTGTATATGCCATCTTTACGAAGAATCTGAAACCAGCACCTACTCCAGATCCAATTTTGCCTGCACCTTTTGAGCCTGAATCAGGGATGGAGAATCCATTGTCAGTTCCTGAATCTCAAACTCCGGAGACTAAACAAGAGCTATCTCATGCGCCTAAGTCGGAGCATGAACATAATACAGCGCATGAATATGTGAAATCTCCTGTTGTTGAACATAATACGGAAAAGCATGTTCCAGATATGCCTAAGACTGGTGAGTCAGCTTCAGTTGTTGCGTTGATTTCTGCTTTAGGTTTTGCTATTGCTGGTTTCGCTGTTGTGCGATTGAGGAGAGTGTTTGAAGCAAAATCCGTAAGATAACTAGTGTTTACTTGCGTAAGTTGAAGTTTTACGCGCTTTTATAAGGCTTCGTAAAGTCTTATAAAGTAAATGAGGCGGCCTTGACTAGTTGATAGTTAAGGCCGTTTTGTTTACTGACGCTTGTTTTTGTTTACTTATATAGCTGATAAGTAAACAAATTCGGGGAAGTGCTCTTGTTTTTATTTACTTGTGTACCCTCTAAATAAACAAATTCGGTGAGAAGCTCGCTAGTTAGATCTCTTACGAAACTCACGTTGGAGGTTCACAGTACTTCCAATCCAAGTGAGTTTTTGTATTGAAGGGAATTGAAATCCCAATGATTTCAATCTCGGTCAAAGCGCTATAGTAGTACACGAATGCACGGGTTGTCTTTGGTGCATTAAAGTCCTATGTTAAAAGAAGAGATAGGTGACTTGATATACTGAGCGATTACGCTAGAAAATTTAGGGTTTCAACGTTGATTGCACAGTATTCGGGGGTGTTATTGTCAATGAATTTAGCAGATGTTCAAATAAAAGAGTATGAAAAGTATAATAGCAAAGATATTTTAAGGTTGTATGATTCCGTTGGTTGGTCTGCGTACACAGATGATTTAGTTGCTTTGGAAAATGGTTTTAACAATTCGCTCAAGGTTTTAGCTGCATATAAAAGTGATGAGCTAGTTGGCATTGTTAGAGCTGTTGGCGACGGATATACGGTTGTTCTTATCCAGGATATCCTTGTTTTGCCTGAGTATCAAAGGCAGGGGATAGGGTCTGCTTTGTTAAAGGCGATTGTGGATTGTTATCCTAATGTTCGTCAAATTCAATTGACTACGGATTGTACTGAAAAAACTATTGCTTTTTATAAGTCAGCTGGCTTTATTGAGTTAGCAGAAATCGATTGCTGCGGTTTTATAAAAGACAGGACATGATGCAGAAAATATGATTCTCTAGTGGCCATTAAGTGCGAATTTGCAGCAATTGACCATTTTGTGATCTTTGCGTATTAATGTGTGTATTTGTATATAGGATTGAATGGTTTGTAGGATGGAGTTGATTATATGACAGAATATAATCTACCAATTTTAGAGTATGATTCCGATAAAAGTGCAGTTTTAATGCCAAAACACGATAATATTTCTGTTCAGCTTCCATCTAAAGCGGTTTTTGCTTTCTTAGGCGATGAAATTGATCAGTATGCTTTAAGTAGGAAAGCTACAATTGTAGCAAATTTTGAATCTGCAACTAAAAAATATCCGATATATGTTTTGGAAGAAAAAGTAGGAGATACAGTAAGAGAAAATACAAACAGCGCAGTAGAAGAAGAAACGCAAAAAATCTGCTTAGTACAGGCCCCGGTTGGCGCTCCGGCCGCTGTTCAGATCTTAGATTGGTTGATTTCTTACGGTGTTAGTGAAGTTGTTAGTGCTGGTTCTTGCGGATCGCTAGTTGATTATGCGGAAAACGTTTTTCTGGTTCCGTATAAAGCTTTAAGGGATGAGGGGACTTCTTATCATTATTTGCCTCCAAGTCGTTATGTTGATGTTTCAGAGCGTTCGAGGCATGCTATTTTGCAAACTTTGCAGGCGCATAATTTGCCTTATCATGAAGTTAAGACGTGGACTACGGATGGATTTTTCCGTGAAACTAAGACGAAAGTTGCTAACCGTAAGCAGGAGGGATGCGCGGTTGTTGAAATGGAGTGTTCTGCTTTAGCAGCTTGTGCGCAAATGCGCGAGATTGTTTGGGGTGAGATTCTTTATACTGCAGATACTTTGCATGATGTTGAAAATTATGATGAGCGCAATTGGGGTGGGGATTCTAAAGCGTATGCTCTTGAGCTTTGTATTGAAGCAGTGTTGCGCATTTGACACGTTTACGCTGATATCACGTATAAAACCATCGTTCTAATTTGATTTTTTTTTTAACTCTATGCTTATTATTTCTAACAAGCATTACATGTAAGTGTGTTTAACCATTTATAGGTGTTGTCAAGTAGATAAGCATGAACAATCAGGATAAGTATGATAGTGTAGCTTTCAACGTTTTGTAGCGGGCGAATCGGCAAAATAGAAGCGAAAATGCTAGCTACGAAAATGCTATTAGATAGGAAATAGTAGAAATATCGAAAATAGCTATAAAGGAAGTGAGAGGTAGCGAGAATGAACAAAACTGACAATACAGCAAATCAGCAATCGTCCGCGAATCAGCAATCATCCAAACTGCATCCCGACGTAAAAAATTACGTAAAACTATTTTTCAAAGAAAACAAGCTTGTAGCTTTTCTTTCGATGATAGTTTTTATTTCCTTGTCTATGATTTACACTGCTATTTCTTGGATTTTGCAAATTATTTTCGACTATATGGCAGGTAAAGGATCCTACTCTTTAACTACTATTTTGCTGCTTGTCGTTTCCTTTATGCTGGCAATCTCCCTGATTTTCGCGTTGAAGCGCAGTTCGTACCCTCGCTTTCTTGAAAAAGCAATGAATCAGTATAAAGAGTCTGTTATCAAGAAGCTTTTACAGAAGAGTTATAGTGATTTTTCGCTCGCGAATTCCGGCACGTATCTTTCTGTACTTACTAATGATTGCGAGCGTATTCAAGAAAAGTATTTGAAGAAGATTTTTGACTTTGTTCAAGACGTTCTTATGCTGGTAAGTTCGCTAGCTCTTATGATTTACTATAGTCCACTGCTCACTGTTATTGCTCTTATTATTTCCGTGCTTCCTATGGTGTGCTCGATCCTTACAGCTAGCGGAATTGCCACTCGAGAGGAGCAGGTTTCTAAGTCGAATGAGTCTTACACAGCTTTGACGAAGGATGTTTTGAACGGCGTTTCGGTTATTAAGAGTTTTAAGGCGGAGCAGGAGGTTATTAACCGTTATCAGAATCAGTCGATGGAGCTTGAGCATACTAAGAATCTTCGCGAAAAAACGATGACTACTGTTTCTGCTCTTGGAACGATTTCAAGCCTTGCAACTCAGCTTGGCGTGATGCTTGTTGGTGCTTGGATGGTTAACGCTCATGTTGGTGTTATTACTGCTGGAATGGTGTTAGCTTTCACTAATTTGATGAATGGCGTGCTTCAGCCTATTGCAAGTCTTCCGCAAATGCTTGGCGAGATGAAAGGTGCCAAGAAGCTGATTAGCAAGATGGCTGATTATATGAGTAACGCTAAGGAAGATTCTGGCGAGATCATTGACGATTCTATTAAAAACGTTGTTTTGCGCGATGTTTCGTACGCTTATGACCTGGATCATAAAGTCTTGAAAAATGTAAGTCTTAGTTTGCAAGCTGGAAAATCTTACGCGATAGTGGGACCTTCTGGTGCTGGTAAGAGTAGTTTGATTAATCTGCTTATGGGCTACTACAAGGATTATGAAGGTAGTGTGAAGCTGGATAATCACGAGCTTAGCAATGTGAGCAAGAGTTCGCTTTACGATAAGACGACTCTTATGCAGCAGTCTGTGTTTATGTTTGATGCTTCGATTTTAGATAATATTACGCTTTTTAAGCCATTCCCAGATGTGGAAGTGGATCGTGTGATTCACTTGGCTGGTTTGGATGATTTGATTGCTGCTAAAGGCAAGGATTATCAGTGCGGCGAGAATGGTAGTCATCTTTCTGGCGGCGAAAAGCAGCGTATTGCTATTGCGCGAAGCCTGCTTAAAAGGTCCGAGATTCTGCTGGTTGATGAGGCTACAAGCGCGTTAGATAACGAGACAAGTGCGAACGTAACGCAGTCTATTTTAAATTTGCAAGGAATTCTTCGACTCGTGGTAACTCACCGCTTGGATGCCAATTCGCTTAAGCAATATGATGAGATTCTTGTGATGAAAAGCGGCGAGCTTATTGAGCGCGGAAGCTTTGAGGAGCTTATGAATCAAAAGGCTTACTTCTACTCGCTTTACACTGTGTCTATGTGAGGATGTTGATCTGGCTTGGGCTTGGCTTTCGCTTGGTTTGCGCTGAGCAATTTTAAGCTCAGTAGAGACACTGGTGCAGATTGCGTACTGCGCGATGTCTCTGTTTGGCACTAGTGGCCATTAGGTGCAAAATTGCGTTGTTTGGCTACTTTGTGATTTGGTTAAATGTGGTTTGGCTATTTGCACTTTACGATTTGCTTGCGCATTTGATACGTTTATGCTGATATAATATATGAAATCAGCGTAAACGTATCATTAAGTAGGTGGGCAAATGTTAAAGGATCAATTGTGCAATTACATAGAGAAAAAGCAAGTTTTAAGCATTGATAGTGTCATCAAAGAACTTGGAATTAGCCCGTCTAGTGTTTATCGATTTATTAAAGATGAGAGCTTAGAACGCGTATCAAAAGGTGTTTACGTTAAGAGCAATTTGTGGAATGATGAAATGAATTTATTGTCAAAGCGCACATCTGTTGCTGTTTTTTCACATGAATCTGCCCTTCTTCTACATAATTTGACTGATAGAGAACCTTCTTCTTTAACAGTGACTGTTCCGTCAACTTATAATGCAAGTAGTCTAATTAAGACTGGTGTTAGGGTGTTTTATATAAAACCAGATTTTTTAGGAATTGGTAAGACGAATCTTATGTCGCTTGAAGGTAATCTTGTGCCTTCTTATGATTTAGAGCGCACAATTTGCGATATTTTGCGTTCTCGTTCTCAAATAGATGCACAGGTGGTATTTGGTGCGTTAAAAGCTTATGTTAAAAGAAAGGATAAGCGACTTGATATACTAAGCGATTACGCTAAAAAATTTAGGATTTCAAAGTTGATTTCACAATATTTGGGGGTGTTGTTATGAGAATGAAGGATGCTAATCAGCTTAAAGCAAAAATAAAGAATGTTGCACTCCAAAAGGGTGTAGATCCTCGCGTGCTAATGCGCGTATATATGATGGAGCGTTTTTTTAGATCGTGTTTCTCGCTCGCGGTATAAAGACAATTTTGTTCTAAAAGGTGGAATGCTGATTTCTTATCTTGTTGGCGTAAATCTTCGTACAACAATGGATATTGATACAACTATGCAAAATATTTCTCTTAGTGAAGATGATGTGCGTATTTTTATATCAGATGTAATATCTATCAATATCGATGATGGTGTTAAATTTACGCTACAAACGCTTGATTCTATTATGCAAGAATCTGACTATCCAGGGGTTCGAGCTAGCCTAATTGCAGATTTTGATGGTACAAAAACTCCTGTTAAAATCGATATTTCAACTGGACATGCTATTACTCCATCTGCTATGGAAGCAGAATTGCCTTTAATGTTCTCATAATCTATCTCTTTATTGACTTATCCAATTGCAACGATTTTAGCAGAAAAGTTGCAAACAATTCTTGTGAGGGAAGAATTTAACACGAGAATGCGAGATTTTTATGATTTGCATGCTCTTAGAGTGTCTCAAGGAGATAATGTCTTTAAGAAAGAAGAGATTGCTAAAGCTTTTTACGCTACTTCTCAAACGAGAAACACCCTTTATTTACTGAGTAACGTGAATGAAATTTTCGATAGGATTAAAGATAGTGAAGTGATGAGAATAAAGTGGAAGGATTACCAAAGGAAAGCACCTTGGGCTAAAAGTCTTTCTTGGGAAGAAATAATGCAAGATATGAAATTTCTTTTTGATGTTCTTTCATAATGAGGTTGTAGCTTAAGTTATTTTATTATTTGAATGGCTTTTATTAAATCATCGGGAGACGTGCGATAGTGGCCAATCGTTGCGAATTTGCAGCGATTGGCTACTTTGCGATTGGTTGATTGGTGGTTAAAAATAAACGCCAGGGAGTTTATTCAACTCGACTGGCGTTTATTAGTCATTTGTGTTATTCGCTAGTTGTGTTTTTACTTGCTGTGTTTGCCAAAATAATCTGCTAAATAAACTGTGATATTACAATGCCGGCAGCCATAAGCGGAATATTGAAAATAAGGAATGTTGGAACGCAAGTATCCCAAATATGACTGTGCTGACCGTCTGCGTTTAAGCCGGAAGTAGGCCCAAGTGTGGTATCGGAAGCAGGGGAGCCTGCGTCTCCAAGAGCTGCAGCAGAAGACATAAGAAGAATCGTTGCAGGAGTGCTGAAACCAATGCTCTGGCACAGTGGCACGAACAAAACCGCAAGAATAGGAACCGTGCCAAACGAAGTACCAATGCCCATAGTCACAAGCAAACCAATAAGCGTAATAACAAATGCAGCAACAAGTTTGTTTTGTCCCATAGAAGCTACACCAAAGTTTACAAGCTCCTCAACTCCGCCTGTCGCTTGGATCACGTTAGCATATCCGCCCGCAATGAGCATCACAAACGCAATAAGACCCATGAGTTTTACGCCGCCAGTAAGCTGATTGTCAATGTCATTCCACTTTATTGCTCCAAAAATAATCATAGTTGCAAGACCTGCAATAGACGAAAGCGAAAGATCCTTACTAATAACTTGCACTACTACAACAACAATAATTGCGAGAATAGTCACATAATGGCGTAAATTAAGAGGTCCGACAACGGCGTCGGCGGCACGAGTGTCAGTTTCTGTAGTTTTGTATTCGCGAGGTTTCCTGTAGAGCACAAACACTGCAAAAAGTAGTGATGCAAACATTGCAAGACCTAAATACCAGTTCACAGCACTAACGTCTGCAACACTAACCTTCATGCCATTTTTAGAAAGATTCGTAGCAATAACAGTTTGGAAAATAAGACCAAAGCCAAACGGAATAGCAATATACGGAACTTCAAGACCAAAAGCAGTGCAGCATGCTGCAGCTCGACGGTCAAGCTTCATCTTATTCATAACTCTCAAAATAGGCGGAATAAGAATAGGAATATAAGCAATATGAACCGGCACAATATTTTGAGACATGCATGCAATAAGAGTTAGTACCGCAAGTAGAGCGTACTTTTTCATGCCAATGATTGAGCTAATTTTTTTAGAAATAATTTGAGCTAAGCCTGTTGCAGTAATTGCTTCCGCAAAAGTTCCAAGCAAAATGTAGGCGAGTGCAGTTTGTGCGTTGGTGGAGAAACCGTCGCAAAGCAAAGCCATAATTGTGTGATTTCCGTCACCGAAAAGAGGAAGATGACCGGCAATGCCACCTGCAATGCAAGCTACTATCATTGATAGCAAAACATTAAGTTTTGCAAGACTAAGCGCGCATAGCACTACAACCGACACAATAACCGGATTAAATATARTWTTCATTAACAAACTGCAAATCAATAAGCCCCTCGCTATTTGAAAAATAATATTTATCAAATACAAACGAGGGGCATTTTAATTATCAAACTAACTTTTAGCGCGGTAATTTCATAAAATCAGTATTACGCAAATAATGCTTTCCAGCAGTAATATCGTATTGTATTAAGCGATAGTCGTGAAGAAGTTGACGTGACTTCTTATCCATCTTAGACAAAATCATCGGATTACCATCGTTATCCAAATAAATTGATTGTCCTTCAGGAATTCTATCCCAGCCTTGAATAGTATTTACAACAGGAGGCTCCATAGCACTCACATGCTCATGTAAACGAGTTAAGAAAGCAAGATACGGAGAAACTTTAGCGTTCATATGTAAAGCAGCCTGAGAAATAAAGAAGTTAGGTGAAGAATACTTATTAGTACGATCTACATCTTTACTTGTATTAGAATGCTCTACATTTTTGTTTGAAGATTTTTTCTCACTACGCTCTTTACGCTCCAAAGCAACTTTATTTGACCAAATAAAATAATCAGTCAAATGCAAAGACAATGAATTCTTTTCATCCGAACTTGCAGTACCGTAAATTCCTGGCAAATGGTCACCATAAAACATAACAGTAATAGGCTTATTCAGTTTATCTAAACTCTTCAAAAACGCTTGCGTTGCTTCATCAGTGTGCTGCACACCCTTAGCATACGTTTCAATAGAAGTTTTTTCATCATCACCAAGATCAGCGGCACCATCTTTAGAAGACGCTTCGAATTCATTATTCGCATACCAATCCCTATAAGGCATGTGGTTTTGCATAGTAACAATTTGTACGAACCTAGGTTGCTTATGTTCTTTAATCTTTTCTAACGCACTCTTATATGCTGATGCGTCAGAAACATACGGCGATTTATCTAGCACATCACGGTGAGCAATAACATCAGGTCCTTGCAATGCGTAGAACTTACTAAATCCAAACTTTTTGTAATTAGTAGCGCGCAAATACATGCTCGGCTCATACGGGTGGAAAGCTATAGATTTAATAGAATTACGAGAATCATCCCAATATTGATTAATAGTTGGAGACCATTGAGCATTAGGAACCAACTGCTGATACGGACTAGTCATTGAAGGATCAAAATTAGCCATGCTCAAACCAGTTAAAGACATGTACTCTAGGTTTGCAGTACCGCCACCGTAACCAGAAGAAAGCATCAAACCACTATCCGTATGCTTCTTCAAATTGCTAATAAATGGTATTGGATTCTTGTTCAACTTCAAACCAGGAACACGAGTAGGATCAGAGAACGATTCAGACAAAATAAGAATAAAAGTATTATCGTTCATATTTGTTGTACGAGAACGATTTATACGTTTAGATTCATCGTTATAACGCTTGTATACAGCCTTCATAGTTTCTTCACTGTAATCAGCCGGCCTATCCATAATTTTAGGATTTACATTACGCAAAAATGCCACAATAGCACCATTGCGTTGAGCATCATAAACAGAATCCCACATAGCAGGACTGTCACCAAGCATTTTAGAAAAAACGTTAGCTGAAGAGTCGACTGTGCCAACGCCGCCAATATACCAGCTTAAATTCCCTATTAAAATCAACGCAATTGCAACACGAATGCCAGCAGAATAGCGCCAATCTTTAAATCGCACAATCTTTCCATGATTTGTATCAAATATGTGTAAGCAAACAGTTGTAACTAAAAGCAAAATAAAAACGCCTAAAGCAACACCAATGACCATAGGAGCATTATCTGGCAAAAATGAAGCGACATTACCAGTGTTACTTTTTAAAAAGTTTAAGTCCGCAGGAAGAATAGTTTCATAACGAACATTTACTTTCATATATTCAATAACAGCAATAAGCAATGAAACACTTAGAATTATTGCACTTGATATCCAAAATCGGTTACTAATCAAAAGAATTAAACCGTATATCATCGCAACGACGAGCGCACTAAGAACAATAACAAAATTAAGTTCTCTCCAAGTTTTAGTTATTAATCCCCAACGTCCACCAGACATTGCAGAAGTCATCTCAACTCTTCCAGCGCGCTGCACACCCATTTGCACAATAATTACCGACATGCCGTCAATAACAAAGAAAAGAAATGCATACAGCCAATACGGAACTTTCAAGCGCAAAAATGACTTCATATTATCCCTGTCTCTTATACACATCT
>NZ_LXJL01000036.1:0-4736 GCF_001641215.1 Gardnerella sp. 30-4
TTTCGCGGGGGGGGGGTATCCTTTGCTCTGTTAACAAGCTCTTTTACAAGACGTGAGTTTATGTCTGCAGAGCGAGTTGAAGAGAAAATATACAAGTGAGGACTGCTAATGGTTAAGAAAACACAAGCTGCTAAAAACGCTTTACATGTGTCTAAGAATTACGCGTATTTGAAGCCGAGTACACTTCGTTCAATGGCGAAAGAGATAAGTGGAACTCGTTTAGAAGCATGTAAGTCGTATGCGGTTTCACGTTTACCGAAAATTGCTGTGACTGCAACATTGGCAAGCTTGCTTGCTTGTGGTGCTGGTTTGCCAACTCATCAAGCTTGGGCTAATGGTTTTAATCTTCCTGATGGTAGCTATAGGTATGCGAATCGCGATTCTTCTACGCAAGTACAGAAATACGTGGATATTAGCGCAGTTCCTTGTGATAAGAATAAGGAAACTGATAAAGACAAGGCTGATAGAGCAACATTCGGTCAGTACTATAAGGTTGATTATCAGTTTAATTCTCATGCTGAATGGTGGGGTGGTCGACCATTCTGGTGGGCGAGTGTGCCTAAGGGTGTTGAGATTGTAAACGGTAAAGTTACTTTGTACAAAGATGAACAGTTGACTGGTGGTTCTGTTTCTCAACAGGCAGGTGCAACATATACAAAGGATGCTTGGAATCAGTCTGTAAGCCGTTTCTGGTTTGATAATAATAAAGAGCAAGGTGCTGAATTTAAGAGTAACTGGGAAAGAATGACCGGTGAAGCCGGTGGCTATGACAAATCTGGTAATACTCTCGGTACTTCTAGGGAATATAAGGACGCTACTAGTGCCTTGATTATTAACTGGGAGAGTAGAGGCAATAGAAAGTCTAAGATTAGCTTTGTTATTCAGTTGAAAGATAAAACGAAGCCTTTGAAATTTGCTGCAGGTGTGTACCAAGTGATGGGCAACTGGCATTACACTGCTGGTAAGGTTGAGCTTGCGCCGACGTTGCCAAAATACTCACAAGAGTTGGAACTCAATTATCCTACTGATAAAGTAGAGGTTGATTCTGCGAAATATGGCAAGAATCTTTCAGAAGATGCGAAGAAGGCTGTTCTTACAAAGCTGTGGGAAGCTAATAAGAATAATAATGCTGATGTACTGAAAAAGCTTAACGGTATGCCGGAAGTTCCTACTGAAGAGGCTTTCAAGAAGGCTGTAAAAGTCAATGACGATGGTAGCGCAACGGTAACGTATAAAGATAACTCTACGGATACTATTTCTAAGGAGAATCTAACTAAGCGCTACGTGCCATTGTCAGAGCGCACAAAAATTATGTATCCAGCTTTGACTCCTGTGAAGGATCTAACTGCTCTTGATCAGTCAGAGAAGAAGCAAGTTGAAAATGCTATTAAGAATGCTAATAAAGATAAGAATATCAAGAGTGTAACTGTTGATGGTAACGGTAAAGCGACTATCACGTTTGATGATAAAATTGGCACTCCTTCCACTAAGACAATTGAAGGCAAGTATCTTGTAAAGAAGCAGCGTTCACTTGCGGATAAGTTTACGCCGTACTATCCAGTTCCAATGGCTGTTGGAAATCCAAGTAATTTGTCCGCATCTGAACAAAAAACATTGTTAGAAAAAATCTATGAAATTAATAAATCTAACAAAGAATTCATGGATGCTATAGGAAATCCTACAAGTGCTGATGATGCTAAAAATAAGAATATCATCACTATTGATACTAAAGGCAATGCAACTGTTAAATATAAAGACAATACCAACGATTTTACTTCTGTCGATAGGTTGGAAGGCAGTAAGATGGTGTATAAAAGTAAGCCACTTGCTGATTTGACGAATATTACACTTCCAGCTCGTACAGCAGTTGATAATGCTAAGAGTTTAAAAGAGGAAGACCAGAAGAAAGTTAGACAAGCTATATTAGAAGCCAATAGTGGTCTTAAAAGCAAGCTAAAAGATAAGAATGATAGCGCTATCGCATTTGATGATAGTAAGCATACTATGACTGTTAAGTTTAATGATGATTCAACGTCTACCTTCGACTATTCTGAGTTGGTATATACCAAAGGTAATCCAGAAAAGCCAACGATGAAAAAAGGTAACGCGAATGGTTATACATATAACATCACTAAGATTGCTGTTGCTGATAAAAACAAATTAACTCAAGATGATTGGCATAAGTTTGTTAGGAAGTTTATTCAAGATAACTGGAAGGCAAAAGCTGGAAAATCTGAGATAAACGACCAATATATAAATAGTACGCATGGTCTTCTCGATCAACTTCATGCGCCTGACCCTAATACGGGTGGTGGTATGACGTTGTATAAATTCTTTAGCGATTGGGATGTAACGTCTGGATCTACACTAAGACTTGGTGATAATAGAAGTAATAAAGGTATTGTTTCTTTATATCAGCATGATGATGAGGTTGAGATAAAAGCAGTACGGAGTTGGGATCCAGCCACAGTTATTACTCTTACTAAGAACGACTGCTTCGTATCTAATGCTGCTGCTCCTAATCCTGAAGCACTTAAGAAGGAAGCTAATGATCTTATTGACAAGATTCTTAAGAAAAATGGCTTGAATGATCAAGAGATTAAGAAGTTCAAGGAAGATCATCAAGGTGAAATCAACAATATTACTAAGCCAGAAGAGGTAGACAAGATTATTAAGTCTGCTGATGAGCATGGTAAAGGTGAGAAGAAAAAGAAAGATGCTCAGAAGCAGATTGAGAATGCTACTAGTGGCTTAGATGAGAAAACTAAAAAAGAGCTTGAAAAGAAGATTGGTAATGAGACTGATCCTGAAAAGATTCGTGAGAAGATAAACGAGTTCCAAAAGGATCAGGATCAAAAGAAGCAAAAGGAAGCTGATCAAAAGCAGCAACAAGCTGATCAGCAGGCTGAGCAGGAAAAGCAACAGCAGCAGCAGAAAGATGATGCGAAGGTTGATGGCGAGGTAACGAAGCAGAATCAACAGGAGCAGCAAGACACAGGCAAGGCTGAAGAAGCTAAGAAGAAAGCTGAACTTGAGAAGCAAAAGCAGGCTGCTATTGATGAAATTCGCAATGGTGAAGATTATAAAAATCTTACGCCTGATGATAAGAAGCAGTTTATTAAGAGCATTCAGAATGCAACTGATGAGCAAGCTATAAATACTATAAAGCGACAGGCTAAAGAAAAAGCTAATCAGAATCAGACTGCTGCTGATAGCAATAATAACAATGGTCTTGCTGCTGCTAAGATTGCTGCTAAAGATAAGATTAGCAAGCTGAATAATCTCAACGCACAAGATAAGCAGAAGTATCAGGGTAAAATTGATGGCGCTGGAAATCTTGATAAAGTTGCAGAGATTCTCAACAATGCTGAGTTTGAGGATGCTAAAGCTGCAGCTAAGAAGAAGATTGCTGATCTGAAGCAGAATGGTAGTCTTACTGAAGCTGAAGCTAATGATTTAAGCGATCGCATTGATAAAGCTAATGATTTGCGAGAAGTTGAGGGTATTCTTGAGGAAGCTGAGCTAAAGAAAGCTAAGAAGGATGCTAAATCTGAAGTAGATAAGCTCACCAATCTTAACAAAGCTCAGAAGGATGCGCTTAAAGCAGCGATTGATGATATTGAAACTGACCCGACCAATGAGAATATGAAGACTATTGAGAAGGTCAAGGGAGCTATCACTGCTGTTGTTACTAAGGCTAAAGAGCTTGACGGCAAGATGAAGTCGCTCAAGGATCTTGTGACTCTTGTTAATGGTCAGAAGTCTACTCTTACAGCAAAGCCTGATTATAAAGATAATAAGAAGACTGCTTTTGATAGTGCGTTAAAGGCTGCGGAAGATCTTGTTAAGACTGATTCTGCTGAGAACAAGACTGCTGATGAAGTTGACAATATTAAGAAGGCATTAGAAAATGCTGTTAAGGATCTCGGAGGCAAAACTGTTGATAAGTCTGCGCTGCAAACACTTATTAACAATGATGCTGATTTCAAGAAGAAGATTGATTATATTAATGCAGAGAAGAGTAAGCAAGATGCTTATGATAATGCCATTTCTTCTGGTAAGTCAGTGCTTGCTGATGCTAATGCAACTGCTGATCAAGTAGCTCAAGCTGTTAATGCTATCAATTCTGCTAAAGCTGCTCTTGATGGCAAAGTTAATACAACTGAACTTGAGCAGAAAGTTGCTGAGGCTAAGAAGCTGAAGAAGTCAACTAACCCTCAATCTGCTGGTGATGCTAAGTATGAGAATGCTTCTGAAGCAAAGAAGCAAGCTGTTGATTCGGCTTTGCAACAGGCTGAGTCTGCTCTTGCTGATGCTAAATCTACAGCAACTCAAAAACCTGGTGAGGCTGCTAAGACTCCTGAGCAGAAGCAGAAAGCTGTTAATGATGCATTAACTGCGCTTACTAAGGCTGTTAACGAACTTGACGGTAATGACAAGACTCAATTGGTAGCAAAACTCTCAGAAGCAAAAGGTAAGAAGAGTGATATTTCTTATAAGAATGCTTCTGCTGAGAAGCAATCTGCTCTTGACAATGCTATAGCTTCTGCAGAAGGCATTGTAAAGAAAGCGGGTGCAACAGCAGATGAGATTACTCGCGCTATCACTGCTCTTAAGAATGCTGTTACTGGTTTGGACGGTCATGATGCTTCTGGTTTGCAGGCGGCTGTGACTGCTGCTGAGTCGAAGAAGAAGACTGTTGCTTACACGAATGCTTCTGATACTAAGAAGACTGC
>NZ_LXJL01000036.1:5429-5699 GCF_001641215.1 Gardnerella sp. 30-4
TGCTGAGTCGAAGAAGAAGACTGTTGCTTACACGAATGCTTCTGATACTAAGAAGACTGCGTTTGATCAGGCTTTGCAAACTGCTCAGACTATTCTTGCTAAGAAGGGTGCAACAGAGAAAGAAATTTCTGATGCTACTACTGCTCTTAAGAATGCTGTTACTGGTTTAGATGGTCATGATGCTTCTGGTTTGCAGGCGGCTGTGACTGCTGCTGAGTCGAAGAAGAAGACTGTTGCTTACACGAATGCTTCTGATACTAAGAAGACTGC
>NZ_LXJL01000036.1:6349-10744 GCF_001641215.1 Gardnerella sp. 30-4
CGTTTGATCAGGCTTTGCAAACTGCTCAGACTATTCTTGCTAAGAAGGGTGCAACAGAGAAAGAAATTTCTGATGCTACTACTGCTCTTAAGAATGCTTCTAATGCTCTTAATGGAACTGTAGATACGTCTAAGTTGCAGGCTGAAATTAACAAAGCTGATTCTTTGAAGAAGTCCGTACAGTATACGAATGCTGTTCAGGATAAGAAATCTGAGTATGATACTGCTCTTACGAATGCTGAGTCTGCTCTTGCTGATGCGGAGAATGCTCAATCAGCGAATACTCCTGATCAGAAGCAGACTGCTGTTAATGTTGCGCTGCTTCGACTTCAAACCGCAGCTGCTGCACTAAATGGTGTTGATATTGCTGATTTGCAAGCTGAGATTGCTCTTGAGAATAGTGTGAAAGAATCTGTAAAATACGCGTATGATACTGCTGAAAAGCAGCAAACATATAATAAGGCTTTGCAAGATGCGAAGGAGCTTATATCTAAGCTAGCTGATCCTGCTGGTAAGGGTGTGGATCTTGCTGCTAAGTCTCAATCAGATCGTCAAGCTCTTGTTAATACTGCGTTAAAGAATCTTAAGAATGCTAAAGATGCTTTGAATGGTGTTAATAAGACGGTATTGCAAGCTGAAGTTGATGATGATTCTCACTTTAGCAAGTCATTTGCCTACTTGCTTGGTGAAGCTCCTGATTTGGATGTATATAAGAAGGCGTTGGCTGAAGCTAAACGTGTGCTTGCTGATCCTAATGCTACCCAGGCTCAAGTTGATGCTGCGTTGAAGGATCTTCAGGCTGCAAAGAACAGTATTGCGAATAAGTATAACGGTGCTGGAACCGGCAATATTGGTTCTGGTTCTGGAACAGGCAATGCCGGAACAGGTAATGCCGGAACAGGTAATGCCGGAACAGGTAATGCCGGAACAGGTAATGCTGGAACAGGTAATGCTGGAACTGGTAATGCTGGAACTGGTAATGCTGGAACTGGAACTGGTGCTGGTGCTGGTAATGCTGGTTCTGGTTCTGAAGCTGGTCATGGTGTGAATGATAATGCGCCTACTACTGTGGATAAGGGTGAGTTGAATGTTCAGATTCAGGGTGCTGAGTCTGATTCGCAGCCTGGAAATGCTGGTAACGGTAACGCTGGTGCTGGTGCTAATACTGGTAATGCTGCCAACGCAGCTGGTAAAGCTGATGCTGGTGCAAACTCTGGTAATGCAGGTAACGCTGCTAACACCAATGCTGCCAACGCTAACGCTAATAATGCTAATGGCGTAAATTCTGCTGCTGTGAATGCTGCTGTTGAGAATAATCCGGCTGTGAAGCAGGCGGATGCTCAAGTTGCTAAGGCTCAGGCTGCTCTTGATGCTGCTTTGGCTGAGGCTAAGAAGGTTGCTGCTGATCCTAACGCTACTCAGGCTCAGGTTGATGCTGCGGTTCAGAAGCTTTCTGCTGCTCGTAAGGCTTTGGCTGCTGCTAAGGCTCATGCGGCTGATGTTCGTGCTTCTGTGCGTGCTCAGGTGTTGAAGAGTGGTAGTGTTGCTCAGCTTAGTAAGACTGGTAGTGACGTGTCTGTGTTTGGCTTGTTTGCTGCAACTCTTAGTGCTGCTGGTGCTGCGCTTTTCTCGGCTAAGCGTCGTGGTACTTCTCGCCACAGTAATAAGTAGGATATTTGCTAGCTGGTCTGGTTATTGCAGATCAGCTAGTTTTAGAGCTGCTTAATGTTTGCTTAATTGTATTCAGTAAGTTTGCTGAGTATTGGGTTAATTAGCATAATGAAGTTAATGTAAAATGTGCCTCACTTTGCGTCTTTCTTTACTACGCAAAGTGAGGCATTTTGCTATTTTAGTTTGCGATTACACGGGAAGTTATTGTTGCTTACTATATTTTAAGAGTTATCTTGCTTACAAAGCACTTATTGAAGTGTTTAGTCACTGAGTTGCTAAGTTATTGAAACATTGAAACATTAAACCTTAACGATTTGCATATATATGCATCCTTATGTATAATCTTTAAAAAATAAAATCTTGCAAGTGCTAATACACGTAAAAGAGTATAAAACATTCTGCACAAATTACTATACAGGAGACTCTCATGCACAAGATTGTTCAAAAATGGAATAACATTGACCTTATTTTACGCATTGTAATTGGTCTTTTTCTCGGTGCTGCGCTTGGTATTTTTGTGCCAGCTCACGTCTATGTGCTAGATCTTATGGGAAAACTTTTCGTCAGTGCGCTTAAATCTGTTGCGCCAATTTTAGTATTTTGCCTAGTTATTGGTGCGCTTGCGCAAGCAAAAAGTGTTGGCAATATGAAATTGGTAATAGGGCTGTACGCGCTATCTACGTTTACTGCAAGCCTTGTAGCCGTATGTGCTGCTATGATTTTCCCTGTTGATTTTACTTTTGCTCATGTTGCAGCAGCGTCTTCGCCTTCTCCTCAAGGAATTGGTGAGGTGCTTAATTCACTTGTGCTAAATATTGTTGTTAATCCTGTAGACGCTCTCGTTAAAGGTAACTTTATTGGTATCCTCTTCTGGGCAATTGCTTTCGGTGTTGCCCTGCGATTAGCCGAGCCTTCTACAAAAGCATTTTTCGATAACGTTTCATCTGCTATTGGAAAAATTGTCCACTGGATTATTAACGCAGCACCTTTTGGCATTATGGGTCTTGTTTATACAACAGTTGCAAGTAACGGTCTTCGTATTTTTAGCGAGTATGGTTTCGTTATTGCTTTGTTAGTAGGCACAATGGCTGTTGTTGCTTTGATTCTTAATCCTATTTTGGTTTTCGTGCTTACGCGTAAGAATCCGTATCCTCTTGTTTTTAGAACTTTGCGCGATTCGGGTGTTACAGCGTTCTTCATGCGTTCTTCTGCTGCGAACATTCCTGTAAATATGAATTTGTGCGAAAAGCTTGGATTTAACAAAGATAATTACTCTGTTTCAATACCGCTTGGTTCAACTATTAATATGAGCGGAGCTGCTATAACTATTTCTATCATGTCTTTGTGCGCTGCTCACACGCTTGGTATTCGCGTTGATATTCCAACGGCTGTGATTCTTTCTGTGCTTTCTGCAGTTTCTGCTGCAGGCGCATCTGGTGTGGCTGGTGGTTCGCTTTTGCTTATACCTCTTGCATGCTCGTCGTTTGGCATTTCAAACGATATCGCTATGCAAGTAGTTGCTATTGGTCTTATTATTGGCGTTATTCAGGATTCTTGCGAAACTGCACTTAACTCTTCCACGGATGTTCTCTTTACTGCGGTTGGCGAATATCGCATGTGGCAGCGTGCAGGTATTCAGTTTAAGATGGGCAAGGATCACGAGACTGTGCAACTTAAAAAGTAGCTGTTCTAGCTGTTGCTAGTTTTTGCTAAGTATTCTTGCTAGTGCGCGTTCTTACGTTTTTATGAGCGCGCACTTTTATTATATTTGGATGTTTATTGTAAATAAATCTAACAGATGTTCAAATAAAATAGTAGAAGTGGAATCAGTATTTTAGCGCGCATTAGACTTTAGGGAAGTGGTAGGTTGTGTTTGCAGGAATGCTGCGGTTGATCCACGCGTTTGCTGCAATTACGCTTCCGCTTCCGATTGTGGTTTCTCCGCCTAAGATTGTTGCGTTTGCGTAAATTACAACATTATTCCCAATATTTGGATGTCTCTTTCCACCTTTTATAGGATTTCCGTTCTCGTCTAGCGCAAAACTTTTCGCACCAAGCGTTACTCCTTGATAAAGCTTAACATGTTCGCCGATTACAGTTGTTTCGCCGATTACAATGCCAGTTCCGTGATCAATGCAAAAATATGCACCAATTTTTGCTCCTGGATGAATGTCAATTCCGGTTTTTCTATGAGCATATTCGCTCATAAGTCTAGGAATTAGCGGTACGTTAAGTTCGTAGAGTGCGTGAGCTGTGCGGTGAATAAGCATTGCATAAAAACCAGGGTATGCGAGCGTTACTTCCACTTTGCTTGTACAAGCAGGATCGCCTTCGTATATTGCTTGAATATCTGTTAAAAGTAACTTTTTAATTGTAGGAAGTTTATGTATGAATTGATTGCAAGTTTCTTGAATTTTAATTGAGTTGCTTGTATAGGATTGAAGTTCGTGGAATATAATGCGTTCTATAGTGTCTAACGCGTTTGAAGTAACGGTATTCAAAGTAGCAGTGAGTTGCGCAGTATCGTTACTTACATTGCGTGCATGCAACTCAGGCAAAAGTAACACCTGAGTTGCATGTATGAGCGCAATAATATTGTGATAGTTAGGTATGAATGTAGCTTGCCTTATGTCAGAATCATGAATTGAATTGAGTTTGTTTATAAGGTCAAGATGCTCATTCATACATTAATCTCCAGTATTTTTTTGTTTTCTTTATTTTCTCG
>NZ_LXJL01000037.1:0-10478 GCF_001641215.1 Gardnerella sp. 30-4
AATCTATCTTTTATATTTATGCAAAGAAAAAACATACCCAACTGTATATCGTTTAGTTACAGTATTTATGAGCATAGTTAGCATAATTCTTTTGACAGTTTGCAATACAGATGTTACTAGGTTAATTATATTTAGCTTAACATGTGTATATGTATGCATTCTTATAATCGTCCACAAACATTGTTAAATATATCGTATGAGTGGCGCATTCAATAGGATTACGAAGCATCACCTTCGCCTTGCGCGCGGTCTTTTCCGTAAATTGACGGAATAAAACGCTCCTGATCGTGAAGCTTTTCCCAGATTACAGGAGGATTTTGCGGATTTTCCAACGACTTTGGCACGTCAATAATTCGCTGATTACTAGAGCCGCGGAATTGCAGCAGCGAATCGTGCAAATCTTTCATATAACGGCCGTCAACAAGAATATCAATGTAACGCAAAAGCTCAAGCTTATCAGGCGTCTCCCCTTTGCGCATAAGCTCTTCCCAAGTGTATCCAGTCCAACTCCAAATGTCTTTCGTATGACCAAATTCGCTTCTAATACGCTTGCAAAGAGGCAATAAAATGCCAGTATTAAGCAGCGGCTCGCCGCCAAGAAGCGTTAAACCTTGCACATAAGGCTGCGCCAAATCTTCCATGATTTGATCTTCAAGCTTTTGAGTATAAGGATGACCTGCGCGAAAATCCCAAATCGACTCGTTATAGCACTCAACGCAATGGAACGGGCAGCCGGAAACGTAAAGCGAACAACGAATCCCCTCGCCGTCAGTCATCAAAAAACGCTTGTAATCGGCAATCATCCCCTGGCTCATGCGCTCACTAGACCACTGTCCTGCGCGAGGGTTATTGGAAAGAGAGGTAGGAATCCACGGTCCACGATTCACGTCTGCAGGCGCAAAATCGTGCAAACTCATGCGAGCCATATCCAACCCCCTTCCAAACCGAATAAGCAACTAAAAAATAAACGACCAAATTTGCGAAAATAAAATAAATCCAGCCGTTAGAAAGTGCAATCACAAAACGCAATACATTTCTAACGGCCAGATTATCACCAAACAACAAACACAAGAAAAGCTATTTATTTAGCTAAATTATCTAGTCATACTTATTTTNCTNNGTYTCWWMATAGTTAATTAGCTAAGTTTATTTTGTTTCCTCATACCATTCACGAGACTCACCGTTGTTAAGAGTCACATGGCCAGTTTCGCCAGACATGTGCTTTACGCGGTGAGCGATTTCTTCGTGACGTCCGTGAACCATTGGGCGCTGAACAGGATTGCCCAAGTAGCCGCAAGTACGCTTAGTCACATTGCACTTATCTGGGTCGCTGTTGCCGCACTCCGGGCAACGGAAGCCTTCTTTAGTCGGCTCAAAATCGCCCTGGAATCCACAAACGAAGCAGTGATCGATTGGCGTATTCGTACCCAAGTAACCGATGCCAATCTTGTAAGCGTAATCCCAAACAGCTTCCAAAGCCTTAGGATTCGCCTGCAAGCATGGGAACTCGCAGTAGTTAATAAAGCCGCCGGAAGCAAGATACGGGAAGTCAACCTCGTAGCGAAGCTTCTCCATAGGAGTTGGCTGCAACCAAACCGGGTAATGGAAGGAATTAGTGTAGAAGTCGTGATCGGTAACGCCTTCAATGCGGCCGAACTTCTGACGATCCATACGGTTAAAGCGGTCAGTCAAAGACTCAGCAGGAGTTGAGTAAACAGAATAATGGTAGCCTTCAGCCTTTGACCACTGCTGGCAAAGCTTATTCATGCGGCGAACCAAAGAAAGCGCAAACTCCTTGCCTTCCTCATTCCAGCTGTGATCTTGCATCCAATCCTTGCCGAAGAACACTGCAGTAGTTTCGTACAAGCCAATGTAACCAAGCGAAACTGTAGCGCGCTCGTTACGGAACAGCTGATCCACGCTTTCGTTAGCTTCCAAACGACCAAAAGCACCGTAACGGAATAGCGTTGGAGCGTTTACAGGAGTTGCTTGCTTGCAACGCATAATACGGAATCGCAAAGCCTGGTGAGCTACTTCCATACGCTCGTCGAAAAGCTTCCAGAAGCGAGTCACATCGCCGTGAGATTCAAGAGCAATACGCGGCATGTTAACAGTTACAACGCCAAGATTCATACGGCCATCTTCAACATCTTTGCCGGTCTTTGGATCAATCCAACCCTGAAGGAATGAACGGCAACCCATAGGAGCCTTGAAGGAGCCAGTAATCTTAATAATATTCTCGTAGAACACAACATCCGGATACATGCGCTTAGTAGAGCACTCAAGCGCAAGCTGCTTCAAATCGTAGTTCGGGTCGCCAGCGTCCGCGTTAACACCGTGCTTAATAGTAAACACAAGCTTAGGGAAGATTGCAGTATGACGATCTTTGCCGAGACCACGAATACGGTTAAGCAAAATAGCGCGCTGAATTTCGCGGGCAAACCAAGAAGTACCCAAGCCAAAGCCAACAGTTACGAACGGAGTCTGACCGTTAGAAACACGGTTGGAATTAATTTGATATTCCATCGTTTGCATAGCGTCGTAAATAGCTTTACGCGTCATAATCTTTGCATAAACTTCACGAAGCTGATCAAGCTCACTCAAGTTTTCGTCAAAAGGAGTATCAGCAGGAAGTGGATCTCTGTCCAAGCAATGAAGATTCTTAGGCTCCTGAGCTTTTAGGCCGTCAATCATATCTTTTGCAACTTGAATTGGCGTGGAATCAGGAATCATAGCGTGCGCCATAGCAAGATTTTTGTCGTAATCGCACTTAGCATAAGGCTCAAGCATCTCGTCAGCGCGATTAACAGTCTGACCACCATATTGCGCTCCAGCAATATCCTTAATAATTTGCGTAACCTGAGTTGCAGCAGTGCCAATAGATTTTGGGCTGTCCATCATTGCATTACCAAGAGCAAATCCCTTAGCAAGCATATCGCCAAAATCAGGAAGCGAGCAGTTGCTCATGCAAGTAAATGGCGAATAATCAGCGTCGTGGAAGTGAATATCACCCTTCATATGAGCGTTAGAAACTGCGTGAGGAAGCATAGAGAACGCAGAAGCCTTGGAAACAGCGCCTGCAAGAAGATCGCGCTGAGTTGCATAAACATTGGAATCCTTATTTGCGTTTTCGCGAACAAGAGACTCATCACGATTTACAAGGCGGTTAACAGCCTCGTTGATATCGGTAGCTTTAGCGCGGTCGATATCTCGGTTCAGTCGGTAGCTCGTGTAGCAGCGAGCAACCTCGTAAAGATGATTCTCAATAAGACTGTGCTCAACCAAAGTCTGAATATCTTCGATTTTTGCTGGACCATTGTAACGATCCTGAATCTCAGCTTCAATATGATCTGAAATATCGCGAATCATCTGCTCTTCTTGCGGACCGACTTCCTTGCCTAAGTCCTTAAAAGCAGCCTTAATTGCCATAATGATATTCAGCGGATCAAAATCAACTACGCGACCATCGCGCTTTTCGACCTGCACACGAGAAACTGGAGCTTCAACTACATCATCCGTACAATTTTCTGCGCTTGTGACAGCAGTTTCTTCCAAAACCTGCATCGGTACAGACCTTTCTTAAACACTGTTCCTTCTAGCAAATTTTCTCGTTGCAAACATGGGAACTATTTCTAACGACTCGCTCTACTATAACCCAACTCATGCACAATATCTAGGGCAAGACGCAAAGATAACCACCTATATATAGTGATTTGTGTCATAATCGCGATTTTTGAGGCGTGTCCTGGTGTGTCGTAATTGATAAACAATAAATTACTTAATACACGCCGTCAAATGTGCGCACTTCGTGACGCTTTGATATATTGAATCACGTGGAACAGATAGCTTTTCAGCATGCACAGGAATTCGGATTCCAACCAGGAGACATTGTGCAACAATGGCTCTGGGATGACGATGTTGACGAAACAATTTGCGAAAGCATCGAGAAACTTACCGGCGAAGAGTTGGTAGATGAAGATTACGACGCTGCTGTTGATGGTGTGATTATTTGGTGGCGCGACGGCGACGATGAAGATGAGCTCGCGGACACCATTATGGATGCCACAAATATGCTTGACGATGACGCGCCTATGTGGGTTCTTACTCCAAAACCAGGTCGCGAAGGTTCCCCAAGTTCTAGCACAGTTCAATCTGCAGCAAAAACAGCTGGCATGAACGCAGCCACTCCGTTAACCGTAAGCGCTGACTGGAACGGCGTGCAACTGCGCGCATTTGGTAAAGGTCAATCTAAGTAGTATTTGCTAGTTGACGTAACTAGCTTAACCGACTATTGACTTGCGTAACTGCCTGGTTAACTGCCTATTTGCTTAATTGCTAGCTTAGCTTCTTGTTAAGTCACTTATCACTTGCTTATTGCTTGTTAACTTGCTACTTATTTTTGTAGTATTGCTACTGTTTTTGTCAAAAACACCAAATCAGCCGATACTTTCGACAAAAAACAGGACAATTTTGTAAAAAAACACATAATCATTTGCGAAATCGACAAAACGCACAAGAATAGCGCAAATAAAAGCGCGAGGAGAGAAATATGCAAGCCCCGCGCCACAACAGACAAGAAAACTAAAGCTGAAACAAATACCGGAAAAACACAGCATTTGTTTCTAAAGCTCACGATTGTTATGCAAAGCGAACAAACTTACGACCGTTACGCAATACCGCCAAACTAACGACCGAAGTGATGAACACGACTACCACGCTCGCCACGTTTACCGCGCCAACTGCGTTCGTTGCGTTCACTACGTTCACCGTGCTCATTACGACTGCTGCGACCGTTACGCTCGTCACGCTCACTCTCACGCCCGCGCCCACTGCGTTGCCCGCGTCCACGACCGCGACCACGACCTTTACGCTTCTGCTGCTCCGGCTCCGGCATACTCCAGCCTTCTTGAAGCTCAGCAGCTTCACCCACAATCTCATCTAAAACTGGCGAAGCAGGATTCACATCCTCAGCTTTCGCATGAATTCCAGCTTTGCGAAGCATCATATGGGCAGCGCGCTTTTGATTAGGAAGCACAAGCGTTACAACATCGCCTTCTTCACCAGCTCGAGCAGTGCGACCCGAACGATGCAAGAAAGACTTAGGATCCTCAGGAGGCTCAGTTTGCACAACTAATGCAACGTCGCTAATGTCAATACCTCGCGCAGCAACGTCCGTAGCAACCAACACACGTACCAAGCCTTCAGCAAACACAGCCAAATGACGATCTCGCTGATTCTGCGACAAATTACCTTGCAAATCGACTGCAGGAATACCTTGCTGCACAAATTTTTTCGCCATATTCTTCGCTTGATATTTCGTGCGCGTAAAGAATATAGAACGTTTCTTTCCGGAAGCAAGCTTTCGCAAAACTTCGTACTTATCCCCTGCTGACACAGCAAAAATATGATGCGTCATAGTATCAACTTGGCAATCAGCATCATCCACAGCATGGACGACAGCATTTGGAAGGAAACGCTCAACTAATGTAGAAACTTGCCTATCAAGCGTTGCAGAAAACAGCATGCGTTGACCATCTGGCGCAACTTGCTCAAGAAGTCTAGTAACAGCAGGAAGGAATCCCATATCCGCCATTTCGTCTGCTTCGTCGAGCACGCTAACCATTACTTTTTCAAGCGTAAGCGCTCCCTGACGCAACAAATCTTCCAAACGGCCAGGGCAAGCAAGCACAATCTGCGCGCCCTGCTTAAGTTGCGATACTTGGCGTTGGTATCTCACGCCTCCATACACTGTCACAGTGCGCATGCCATAAGCTGCAGCAAGCGGCGCTATTACGTCATCAATTTGATGCACAAGTTCACGAGTTGGAGCAAGAATTATTGCTCTAGGGGCAGGAATATCGCTAGACTCGCGTGACTTACGGTTTTTATCAGAATGAATTAAATCAACAAAATTCTCAGCTAAACGTGCAACAAGTGGAATAGAAAATGCTAATGTTTTACCGCTTCCTGTGCGACCTCGCCCTAGGATATTCGCGCCTTGTAAGGAATCGGGAAGCGTTGCTTGTTGAATTGGGAATGCAGTGGTTTTCCCATCCGCGCGCAACACTTCTACTAAAGGATCTGGAACGCCAAGTTGCGCAAAAGTTACATCGTCACGGTAATTTTCACGAGATTCAATGGCAGAGTCTGGAATAATTGTTGCGTTATGAGAATCTTGCTTTTGCTTTTTCGAAGTAGGGTGCAAAGATATTGCAGAATTTTGTTTTGTATTATGAGATTTTGCACTATTATGCTTAGCAACATTATTTTTATCAATATTATGCTTAGCAAAATCTTGTTCAGCATCCGCAATAGCTACTTCTTCATAACGCAAGGCTTTTTCGCGCGTCTTTTGACGAGCTTTTTCTGCTTTGCGATTGCGCTCCCTGCGTGAATTGAACTCGTGATTAGAGCCATAATTTTTATGGCTCCCCTGATACTCAAAAGGATTGCGTTTTTCAGCTGATTTCCTAGTATTTTTGGCGCTTTTAGGCTTTTTTGTTTTATAACTATTTTTATTATTCGTATTGTTTATACTATTCGTATTTTTATCATTCTTGGTATTCTTCGCGCCTCGCTTTTGAGCGAACGCAGCATGATGAGTATGCGGCACAATAGCCTTTCGTAAAATATGTGTGTTCAAAACTTAAATTTCAAAACGTGAACTAATCGAGCCTAGCACACGCCTGGCACAATAACGGCAAATGTTGTCAAAAAGCGCCAAGACGCTCGCACTATAAGTGCTCGCTTCTGAGCTTGCATGGAAAGTCCAGTGGACTTTCCATGCAAGCTCACGCTCCGAGTTGCTTTCGCGCACTACGCTCCAAGCGCGAAAGCAGGTCGTTGCGCAAACGCCGTAAAAATCACCGACAAATGTTTCTGCCAATAAATGAAAACAAAACTCAACTAGCGAGTGAGCTTACGATGCAAGCGATGCGGACGAGCAGCTTCCTCACCCAAGCGCGCAATCTTATTTTCTTCGTAAGCTTGGAAGTTGCCTTCGAACCAGTACCATTTTGCAGGATTCTCGTCGTCGCCTTCCCAAGCAAGAATATGCGTTGCAACTCTGTCGAGGAACCAACGATCGTGTGAAACCACAACAGCGCAGCCTGGGAAATCAAGTAAAGCGTTTTCCAAGCTTTCCAAAGTCTCAACATCCAAATCGTTAGTAGGCTCATCGAGGAGCAGCAAGTTTCCACCCTGCTTAAGAGTCAAAGCCAAGTTCAAACGGTTACGTTCACCGCCAGAAAGCACTCCCGTAAGTTTCTGCTGATCCGAACCTTTAAATCCAAAGCTTGCAACATATGCGCGAGTAGGAATTTCAACGCCTGCAACCTCAATAAAATCGAGTCCGCCTGAAACAGCTTCCCACAAGTTCTTATTAGGATCCAATCCTGCACGATTCTGATCCACGTAAGAAATCTTCACAGTGTCTCCAACAATCAACTCGCCACCAGAAAGAGGCTCCAAGCCCACAATCGTCTTGAACAGCGTAGATTTACCAACGCCGTTTGGACCAATCACGCCAACAATACCGTTACGAGGCAAAGTAAACGACAAGTCGTCGATTAGCACACGGTCGCCAAAAGCCTTGTGAATATGCTTTGCTTCCAAAACTTGCGAGCCCAAACGTGGACCTGCTGGAATTTGAATTTCAGAGAAATCAAGCTTCTTGGAATTACGTGCCTCTTGCTCCATTTGGTCGTAACGTTCCAAACGAGCCTTGTTCTTAGCCTGACGCGCCTTCGGCGAGCTGCGCACCCAATCAAGCTCATTTTTCAAACGCTTAGCAAGCTTAGCATCCTTGGCACCCTGGATTTCCATACGCTTTGCTTTAGTTTCCAAATACGTTGAGTAATTGCCCTTATATGGATAAAGCTGACCACGGTCAACTTCGCAAATCCACTCTGCAACATTATCCATAAAGTAGCGATCGTGCGTAACAGCAATAACAGCACCCTCGTACTTGTGCAAGAACTGTTCAAGCCACAAAATAGATTCCGCATCCAAATGGTTAGTAGGCTCGTCCAAAAGTAGCAAATCTGGAGCTTCAAGAAGAAGCTTACACAATGCCACTCGACGCCTTTCACCACCAGAGCACACAGAAACAGGAGAATCCGGGTCTGGGCATTGCAAAGCGTCCATAGCTTGCTCAAGCTGCGAATCCAAATCCCAACCGTTTGCAGCGTCAATTTCAGTCTGAAGCTTACCCATTTCTTCCATTAACGCATCAAAATCAGCGTCTGGATTAGCCATTTCTTCGCCGATTTGGTTAAAACGCGCCACTTTTTGCGCAATCTCACCAAAAGCCATCTTAATGTTTTCGCCAACCGTCTTAGTGTCATCAAGAGGTGGCTCCTGCTGCAAAATACCTACCGTATAGCCAGGAGTCAAAGAAGCTTCACCGTTGGTCACATTTTCCAAACCGGCCATAATTTTCAGCAGCGTCGACTTACCCATGCCGTTCGGACCCACAACACCAATTTTTGCGCCCGGAAGGAAGCTTAAAGTAACATCGTCGAGAATTACACGATCTCCATACGATTTACGCGCCTTAATCATCTGATAGATAAATTCAGCCAAAGTAATATACCATCCTTACAAACGTTGAAATTCCAGCGTTTGTTGCAACTTGCGTCAAAAGCGTTTAATACTTTTACCTACTTAATTCAAGCAAGATGCAACTTACATAAAACTACGCAAACTAATAGCTAGTAAATACGAGCCTAGCAAATACTAGCATGTTGCTGGCGTACGATTTGACTTATTGACAGACTCAGAATCATCTTCAGGCGGAATCTGGCAAAGCCACTCGCCCAAAATGCCAACAACCATGTCAATAAAGCACACCAAGCCAGCAATAGAGCATTCACGCACAACAGAGTTATACAGAATTATCTCACTGTGTGGCAAACTCATTAACAATTGCCCAACATACCAGCCAGACAAAATAGCACCTGCCATTCCCAATGCCTTCGACAGCATAAGAGCCGCAACAGCAAATTGAGAACTTACATGCTTCTTATTCTTATCTTTGTTGTTGGCAACACTTTGATGAGTTTGCAATGCCATAACAAAAGTTATTAAGCCAGCAATCACCATAATTGCAACAACAACCCACGGAGCTCCTGCTAACGACATAGCACTAGACTCTGTTGACGACACTAGAAATGCGCCCAGCACAAAGCCAAACAGTAACCCTAGTACCAGATACCACCAAGGTGTGCGATACGCTTTCATTAACAACCATCCCCTATAAGCCATTGCTCTGAGTATACCCCAACAGTTTGAGCATCAAAAGCAAACGCTAATGAGTACGAAACTGAGTTATCGTCCAAAGCAGCATCCGACTCTATCTGCATCCACGGCATAAGTTCAGGCGCCTTAGGGTCAACCGTCACCATTTCCGCTAGTTGTTGTGGCAATTTTTCTGCATCAACAGTTCTTGTGTCAGCAGCAGAAGCACCATATGAACGCGTACCCAGCACTCGCACAGTCACTTTATCTTTATACAAAGTAGCAACAGCGCGAAGCAAGCGAAGCAGCTCATACTCGTCACCACCCGAAGACAGAATAAATACAGCCGCGTAATAATCAGCATCAAGCATATTGGCAACATATAATGCCGATACACCGTCAACGCGAGATTCTCTATCCTGCTCGAGCATTGCAACTATTCTCAGCATAGCAGAACGCGTGTCTTGTTTCGCGACACCCTTCATAGAAATCACTGCAGTTGTTTGTAACGGAGTTGGACATATGCGGAACAAAGGAGACTTAGTTTCTCTTTTAACAAGCTCATTGCCATAATTGACACTTTTAGATTCATCGCCACAAGAGCACTGTGAATCTCCATTATTTTCATAATCATCTGCGAAAGAATTTGCAATATCAACAGCAGCTTTAGCAGCTGCAACAGCGTCTTCATCTTCTTTGCGTTGCTTTTCTTTTCTATCTTCCTCAATAAGAGAACGGTAGTAATCTGCTATTTCGCCTTCCTCAAGATCGTCAACCGATACGCTTCCACTGCGAACAGCAACATGCGCAAGAGATTCAGGAACTACACGCCGTTCCGAATAATTTAACTCTTCTCTAGAAACGCTATTCAAAGTAACACAAACATCGTCAACAGTGCTTTTCATGCCGTAATATTCGCTTCTTAAAGCAGCATGAACAGTAATATCAGCCTCACTAATTTGCCAAGTGTGCATAGCAGAATTTAAAACAGATTTAGCAATAAGTTCTAAAGCTATAGCAGGATGCTCCTCAATCTCGCTATCTTTTTCGCAACGTTTAAGCATAAAAGCAAGACGCTCAGCAATTTGAGGAATATCTATTGCGTTAGTCTCATCTCCGTCTAATGCATTACTCAAATTAACTTTTAAAACAGCATCTATGTAAATAGAAGAATATAATCCAATGACTATTGAGTCACCGCTTGGGCGAATACCCTTCAAACTTATGGTCGTATTCATAAT
>NZ_LXJL01000038.1:0-10346 GCF_001641215.1 Gardnerella sp. 30-4
ATATATTATATTTTACACTCGCAAAGTTGCGTGCAAGACTTCAGCAGCATCCGTAATCTTCTTACGAACTTCTTCCATCTCTTCGCCAGAAAGCGTTCTATCATTTGCTCGGAACGTTACAGAATAAGCAAGAGAACGCAAGCCTTCTCCAAGCTGTTCACCCTCATACACATCGAACAACTCAACAGATTCAAGCAAATCTCCAGCAGACTTTTCAATAGCAGACTGCAATTCATTCGCCTTCAATTCAATTGGTGCAGTGAAAGCAAAATCTTGCTTTACAGGAGGGAAAGTCGAAATTGGTTTAGCTTGAACAGGCTTCATAAGCATATTCTTAAACAATTCAGTTAAATCAAGCTCGAATGCTGCAGAATGCTTAGGCAAATCTAATGCTTCACAAACATGCGGATGCAATTCGCCAACAACACCGAGATTGACGCTTGAACCATCTTCAGCAAGAACACAAACTTGAGCACTACGACCAGGATGCCAAGAAGATGGAGCATCTTGAGCTTTAAACTGTTCGAGAATGAACTTAACACCAATTCTCTTACCAACTCGCTGGAGTGCTTCAACAGCATCACTCCAATCGACATCTCTATGAGTACCAAGCCAACCAGTTTCTTCAGCATGACCAGTTAGCAAAGCAGCAACATGCAAAGGTTGTTCCGGTAATCCAGCATCCAGCGCAGCAAGTTCAGCATTAGAAGGTCTAACAGAACCAGGTAATGCAGGAATTGCAGGAGCATTTGGATCGCTAAAGTACACATGACCAAGCTCATACATGGAAATATCTGTTAAACCACGATGAAGATTGCGTCGAACAGTGCCAGCCAAAGTCATCAAAACAGAACGACGAAGCCAAGGTCTGTCTCCAGCCAAAGGATTAGCAATACGAACACTTACTTCAGCAACTTCGTCCACATTTTGGCGGAAAGCCTTAATATCTTCTTCACCAACAAATGGATAACTTAAAGATTCAACAAAACCAGTTTCTGCTAACTCATAAGCAATAGCTCGCCTAGTTTGCTGTTGCGTGGTTAAACCGGTTCGACCAGTAACAGGAACTGCAGGAACCTTAACAGGAATCTCATCATATCCAATAAGTCGAGCGATTTCTTCTACTAGATCGCAAGGCTCATTCAAATCAGGACGCCAAGTTGGAGGAAGAACGGAGAAGGATCCATTGCCACCACCAGCAACAGAGCAACCAATATCGGTAAGAATATCGCTAATGCGATTCAAATCAACTTCCAAACCAGCAACTCGCTGCACTTCATTAGCTTTAAACACAATCACATTTCGCGACTGAGTATTATTAACATCACACGGCGATGTAGATGGCTTAGCTCCACCAAACTGTTCCAAAAGATTCGCAGCCATTTGCGCAGCTGCTGGCTGCAATTGAGTATCAACGCCACGTTCAAAACGACGAGAAGCCTCAGAAGGAATCTTATGTCGTCTAGCAGTGCGAGCAATTGAAACGGGATCAAAGTGAGCTGCCTCAATCAAAATATTTTTCGTTTCACTCGTAACTTCGCCGTACATGCCTCCCATAACACCTGCTAAGCCAAGCACGCGTGAACCGTGGTTTCCATGAGGAGAATCGCAAATAACTAAATCCTCAACATGCAATTCGTGATCTTTGCCATCCAAAGTCGTAAGATGTTCGCCATCATGTGCACGACGAACTACAATTGGACCTTCAATTTTGTCTAAATCATAAGCATGAAGAGGTTGACCCAAATCGAGCATGACATAATTAGTGATATCAACGGCAAGAGAGATACTGCGCATACCTGCACGCGTTAAACGACGCTGCATCCAACGTGGGCTTGCACAAGTGGAGTCAAAACCATGTACAGCACGCGCATAATATCGATCACAACCAGGTACACCATGAATTGGATTAGTATCTTCAATGCTCACGTCAATATCTGAAGTCTTGTGACCTTCATCATTAATTTGCGATACCTGCTCATTCAACTTTGAAACAGGATCCGTATAAACAGCACCAGTTGAATGATGATATTCGCGAGCAACACCACGATAAGAGAAAGCATAACCACGATCAGGCGTTATGTTAATCTCCAAAATCGGCTTATTAAGATGCAACAACTCCATTACATCATCGCCAGGCTTCAACTCATCATATTCAGCCTTAGAAAAGCCATATTCACGCAACAAAATAATGCCATTGTGGCTATCTCCCAAACCAAGCTCACGCTCTGAAGCACACATACCGTCAGAAATATGACCGTAAGTCTTGCGCGGCTCAATCTTAAAATCTCCAGGCAGAACAGCACCAGGAAGAGTTACAACAACCTTTTCACCAGCAGCCATATTAGGAGCACCGCAAATAATGCCACGAGGAACTTTTTTACCGTTTTCGTCAACATCGTTGTATTTATCTCCGACATCAACATGGCACCAATTAATAGTTTTGCCATTTTTCTGCGGTTCAGGAGTTGCGTCAACTACGTAACCGACAACAATTGGACCGGTAACTTGAGAAGTGTGAATCTCTTCTTCCTCTAAACCAACACGAACTAAATCTTTAGCAAGCTGTTCGTATGTTAAACCTTCTGGCACTTCAACATGATCTTTAAGCCAGTCAATATCTACCATTGGCATGAGTTTTACTCCCCCATCACAAACTGTTCACTGAAGCGCTTATCGCCTTCAACCAAATCATGCATATCGTTAATGTCATGTCGAAGTAGCAAAGTTCGCTCCAAACCTACTCCGAAAGCAAAACCAGTATAAACTTCTGGATCTAAACCAGCAGATTTAAGGACATTAGGATTCACCATTCCGCATCCGCCCCATTCAATCCAGCCTGGACCGCCCTTTTTATCCGGGAACCAAAGATCCAGCTCAGCACTAGGCTCAGTAAATGGGAAGTAGCTTGGTCGCAAACGGCTCTTTGCATCTGGACCAAACATAGCAACAGCCAAACGATCGAGAACACCCTTTAAATCAGCCATTGTTAAATGCTTATCCACAGCCAAAGCTTCACATTGATGGAAAACTGGAGTATGCGTTGCATCCAGTTCATCAGTGCGGAACACTCTACCAGGAGAAGCAATATACAGAGGAACTCCACGCTCAATTAACGCACGTACTTGATCAGAAGAAGTTTGCGTGCGCAAAACCATATTTGAACCAACAAAGCCTGCGGCATCCTTAGCTTGATTTCCTTGAACGTAGAAAGTATCTTGCATTTGACGCGCAGGATGATCCGGTCCAAAGTTCAATGCATCGAAATCAAACCATTCAGTTTCAACTTCTGGACCCGCAGAAATCTGCCAACCCATAGACACAAAGAAGTCTTCAAAATCTTCAATAATACGAGCAATAGGATGACGAGCACCTAAAGGCTTACGATTAATTGGAAGAGTCATATCTACAGTCTCTGCAGAAAGCATGTTAGCTTCTTCAACGGCTTTAATTCGTTCTGTAGCTTCTGCAAAAGCTCGACCAAAATCAGCTCGCAAAGTTGACATTACCTTGCCAACTTCCTTCTTTTGATCTGCAGGCAAAGAACCAATTGCTTTGCTTGCAACAGTCATCACTGACTGTGCGCCAGCATACTTAGTTTTAACAGCCTTCAGCTCTTCCATAGTTTGAGCAGCTGTAACGCTAGCAATACCTTCTTTTACTGCTTTAGTTACAGCTTTAATATCGAATGGCTTATTATCGGTCACAGCACCCTTCCTATCTGTGTTATACGTATATTCATTGTCTATATACGATATTGCAAAATATTGCCCAAAATTATATTTTTCGCTCATGACTCGACATAGCCAAGCCCATAAGCATTACTGCTGCACTTGTTGCAAGGTTCATTGATTCCGCTTTTCCATATATTGGAATTATTGAAATATCGTCAACCTGCTGCAATACTTCTTTAGGTAAGCCTCTAGCTTCATTGCCAAATAAAATAGCCAAAGAACTGCTAATAACCTCGGAATTGACTAAAATTTTTGGGAATGGCACAGGTTTAATCTTGTCAGTTCCGTAAATATCAGCTGCAATAACTCGAATATTTGATTTTGCAGCGCATTCGAACCAGTCTTGAACGCTTAATTGCACTACAGGAAGATGAAATAGTGAGCCAGCAGTCGAACGCACAAGCTTAGAATTCCAACGACTTACGCAATCATCAACAAAAACAACAGCATCGCATCCAGCAACATCTGCAACGCGAATAATAGCACCAGCATTGCCAGGATCTCTTACCTGCCAGCAAGCTGCAATACGAAGAGGTTTAAAATCGTTTTTTGATTTTATTTGTGCTGATTGTTGCAAATTTTTAAACTCACTAAAATAGATATCATCTAAAGATTTCGAATTAGCAACCGCAACAATTCCCTGTGAATCAGCACTAATTTTTTGCATAATACTCGATTCAACAGGATGAACATAACAAGATCGAGATAAAGCTTCTTTAACTATTTCCCGCAAAGAAGAAAATTGGGAACTTTCCTTTTCATTACCTTCACAAGCATCTTTAGTAACATAAATATCACATAACGAATCTATGGCATAACGTACAGCTTCGCGCACACTTTGCGGACCTTCAACTAAAAAACGCTGCAAATCATGCGACTTTGCGCGACCTAAAGAAACGAGTCTGCGCACGCGCTCACTGTGAGTATTATCAATTAGTTCTTTTAACGGCATAAATATAACTTTACTTCAAAAACGATTACGACACAGGAAATAAGCGTTCACGTATTTATGCAAACTTGTTACATTCATTGCAACAAGACTTATAAGCAAAACCTTATAAACTTTATTCATGATGCTCTGAAGCACTGGAAGTTGTATAGCCTTTAGGCTCAAGTTGGAAAGTAGTGTGGGACACAGAAACAGGAAAATGCTCGCGTAAGCAGTCCTGAAGCTGAGAAAGCACCTGAGAGCATTGAGACATTGTCATATTAGGATCCACAACGACATGTGCCATAAAAATCGGCATACCAGTAGAGACAGTACTAGCGTGCAAATCGTGAACTGCAAGTACATGAGGAACATGCTCTAGATGTTCTCGAACTTTATTTAAATCAAGACCTTCAGGAGTCTGCTCAAGAAGAACCTTAACAGCATTCTTAAGAAGCTTTAGCGCACGTGGAATCATAAGAAGCGCAATAATACCACCAGCTACAGCATCAAAACCTGCCCAACCTGTGCTCATCATTACAATAGCTGAAACTACGACTGCAACAGATCCAAGAGCATCGTTCATAACCTCAAGAAAAGCAGCACGCATATTCATATTGTCTTGCGATTGAGACATAAGAATTACAAGAGAGCCTAAATTCGCAGCTAAGCCAAGAATACCAAAGAATAGAAGCTGATTTACATCATGAATGCCTTGATGACCACTACCAAAAAGACGCATTCCAGCTTCAACAAGAGCATACACTCCTACAAGCAGTAAAATAAGAGCTCCCGCAGCAGCTGTAATAACCTCAAGACGCGCCCAGCCCCACGTACGCTTACTATTTGGACGACGACGCATAAGAATTGCAGTAACTGTTGAAGCTGCAAGAACTGAAATGTCTGTAAGCATATGACCTGCGTCTATAAGCAGCGACAAAGAATTAGTTAGAAAAGAACCAATTACCTCAGCAAAAAACACAGTTGCAGTAAGAGAAAGCGTAAGAAGCAAACGATGCTGATGTGCATGACTTGCGTGAATTGCGGCTGCTTGGGAAGCTGCGTTGGCGTTATTGTAATGAGTATCGAAAGAGTTGACATTTGCATTCACACTGCTTGAGCGTGAACCAGTGCCGTTAGTTTGAATTACATCGTTATGATTATGCACTTTCCAGCCTCCTAAAATATTAAAATATTTGGGCGATATCGTTTCTCAATATCATTCGCATTTTGCCGTATACGCAATGAACCCCAGCCTAAGCCGGGGTTCACTATTATCAATTACTTTGTCTATGACTATGTAATCACAAGCTGTCAACATGCATAAACATTGTACAAAACATGTTACAAAGTAATGCTATTTCTCTGCTTTTAGCACTCTTTCACACAGGTAGTACAATACAGAGGATCCAAGCAAAGCAAGTGCAGAGAGAATGAATAAGTAGAAACCAATGCCATAACTTACAGATCCAAGCATCGAGAATCCGCCAAACTGCGATTTGAGGGAAGATATCTTGCCATTAATATGGAAAAACTCAAAAATCATAAATACGGCAGCAACACCGCCAACAATCATCATTATTTTTGACTTATTCATAAAAGCAAAAACTAAAGCAACAATAGCAATAATTATATAGAAAATTCCATCGCCAGGAGTGTTATTATTGTTTACAAAATTAAACGACTTGGAGAGACCAAAGCAATTTACAGTGATAAGTGGCAAGAATGGAGCAATAATTGCAACAACAGAAGCTGCCATATAAGCAATCAAGGAGTACTTATGTAAAAGCTCAGGATCTGAATCTTCAATTACTGAATCTATTGTCTCATTAAAATTCTTAAAGCCATCTTTAACAGAATTTAAAGTATCGTTTGCTGGCTGCTGAGTATTTTGAACAGTCTGTTGCACATTTGGGTTTCCTAAGCGATTTCCGCAATTAGCACATACTTGACTATTTGCGTCGTTCTCTTTACCGCAAAAATTACAAAGCATAATTCACCTTCTACTTCAGTTGTTAAGCAATACAACTATTGCATTGCAAATTCGCAACAATTATAACAATCGAACTGACTATAAGACAAATACGGGATTGTCAATCGCAAATATGCTAAGTAAAGTGCAAATGTGGGTTATAGGCCAAAAAGTGTGTTTAAAAAACTAAGTTTTGTTGAAATATCGATGGAAACTTGCTGCAGTTAAGTTAAAAAGCTCAGCATTCATCTTTAATTAACTTTTCGTAAAACATGCTCTAACGAATATCATGCACGCACAATATCTTAAAAACATATCTCATTTAAATAATGGTTATACTTATAACCTTAAAGAACATTGTCAACTAACACAAATAAAGACAAAGCCAACTTTACACTCAGAAAATATTTGAAGACTGTTCGTTATCATTAAACCCATTGCTCACCAATTCTCTTTACAAACTAAACGTCACACAAAACTCGTAAAACAGTAATGTTACTGTCAATTACTTGTTAGGCTCTCACTGCCAATTTTAGAAAACTAATATGGCTTCGTAATGTGCTTATGAAATATTTCATCAATTAGCTCAAGCTTATTTGACCATCATTTTCAACGATTTTGCAAGATTTAATCAATGCGAATAAAGCATTATCTAAAGCTTCAGTATCGTGTTTTCCTATTCTCTTTTTTCCATATAGTTCGACCATAAATTTATATAAACCATCTTTTGTTACCTTAACATTTTTACTAACAATCTCAAGCATTCCTTCACCAATCTCTTCAGGTGAAATCTGACTAAAATCACGAACAATATCGCCAGGTAATCTGAAAACAATAGGTTTATTTTCTAAATACATAAAGCCATTCTTACGAATAATACCGAAATATTCGCATCCTCGCATTTTTATATCAAAACTTTTTTGCACGACTGAAGTAACTTTCTCACGTTGAAAATACCAAACAATCCTCTGCAAAAGAAGGTTTTCCGAAAGAGGAGCTTCAATTTCTAGAATATCCTTAACAATTTCTTTAAAACCTATATTTTTGTGCTTGGCAAAAATATTTTTGCAATCAGCCATCTTGTATTTTTCAAAAGAAAAATGATTAGTATCAACTGGTTGTGTAATATTATTGAGATTTGCTGAAGATTTTTCTTCTAAACTACTCATATTTTCCATATATTCATGATGAGGATCTGCATGAGTTACATGCTTACCATGAACGGAATCAAGTAAATCAACTGAATTATTATCCGAAGAAACTATACGTTTATCAGGCAAAGATGCACTACTATCCGAAGAATCTTCTTCATGAATGCATTTCATTTTTACAGCTTCGTTAGCAGCAGCCAAAAGCTTCTCTTGCTCAACTATCCTGTTCTTAAACCACTCAGTCGACCAAATTCTATAGAATTTCCAACCCATATTTTCCAAAATAGTCTGTCGAAGCCTATCGCGATCACGAGCATTCTTGGACGAATGATATGTAGCACCATCACATTCAATCGCCAAAACATAGTCGGAACTATTGCGCATCTTTAATCCAAGATCAATCCTGAATCCAGAGCATCCTACCTGCGTGTCTACAGAGAACCCATGATTTCGCAAGAATTCACAGACTTCATATTCAAAGTCTGAATCAAACTGATCCATACTTCCAACACTTTCACTGCGCTGTAAAGCAATCTCACCATTTTCTGCAAAATCAAGATACTCCCTCAGAAGTCTGACACCTTCTGATTCAGTACGGCTTAGATCTATATCCATCGCATGCATGGAAGAAACAACTTGAATATTATATTTTGCTCTTGTAACAGCAACATTCAAGCGTCTTTCGCCACCTTCTTTATTTAAAGGTCCAAAATTAAGCGAAAGTATACCTTTAGAATCATGACCATAGCCAATGCTGAATATGATAGTGTCGCGCTCATCTCCTTGGACAGTTTCAAGATTCTTTATGAAGAACGCATCCTCTTTGTTCTCATCAAAGAAAAACTCTCTTTCTGGAGTAGATTGACGCCTCCTGAACAACAATTTGTCAATAAGATTTTGCTGACTTTGACTAAATGCAATAACGCCCAAACTTCTATTAGGGTATTTATCAATGTTCTTATAAATCAAATCAACAACATACTCAGCTTCTTTTCTATTGTTATGAGAAGAACGATCAAATTCGCCATTTGCATAGTAATAATCAATACCTAAACCTTCAGAATCAGACTGAGCAGATGGGAAACTTATAAGCTTGTTATCATAAAAATTCTTATTAGAAAAAGCAATAAGTTGTTCACAGCGACTACGATAATGCCAGCTCAATCTGACCTGCGGCAAAACAACAGAAGCTAAATCTAATATAGAATCAAAGCTTCTTACATCATCATCTTCGTCATCATCTTCACCATTATTTATAACAGTAGTAAAGAAATTAGTAGGTGGCATTTGCTTAGAATCGCCAACAATAATAGCTTGCTTCGCGCGACTTATTGCGCAAATAGCATCCCATGGAAACATCTGCGAAGCTTCATCGAATATTACAATATCGAATTGCATAGAATCATAGTCAAGATACGTACTCACACTTAAAGGTGACATCATAAAACATGGCTTAACTTTCTGAACAAGCTCTCCAGCTTCTTTAATAAGTTCGCGTATATTCTTTTTGCTTCTTGATTTCTGATTTTCACGCTGTAGCATGATTAGAGGACTTCCATATGAAGCGCAATTAGACTCAGGGCATGCAGATGAAAGCTTCTCACGTAATTTTATTTGGTTTATTTTAAACTGCTCAATATCTTTTTCTGCAAATTCTTTCACTGCTCTATCTTGAGAAAGCCTACTAAATTGCAACAAAGAACTATTCTGTCTAATAATCAAATCAATCCACTGCAAATAGAACTGCTTCTTAAAGGTTCCAACAATGCTATCTTTATTAAMWTTATTCTTTATTCATCTGGTGAATGAACTTTACGCGGTACACCTAAATCGTCTGCTATATCGTCATACAAGTCTCCGCATTCATAAGGATCTAGCAGGTTATAAGCTTCGATTAACAATTCTTTAGGCGCGCTCTTGTGCAGCCATGCTTCTACTAAATAAAGATCAATTGCAACTGACGGTTCTCCAGCTCCAATAGCATCATTAACAAATTCTTTTGCAAATTCACTCATGTATGGCTCAGCTTAAGGTCGAAGTTTCTCAGCCATGTTATAACAAATTTTCATCATGTTCATCAGCTTTTAATTCCTCTCTTATTTTCCACAACTAGGAACGCGGTATTATCACGCCATTTTTTTTTCGATAAATGCACTTTTAGGATTACATCATCGTTGCAGGAAAAACTTAAAAACGTGGGGTGCTCCTCAGACTAATGTTCCAGTCTTGAAAGCTGGTTGCCGAGGTCCCCACGCTGGTTATATCGTATCCCAATATTTATGGGATCACCCCCGCGTATGCGGGAAAGACCTTGTTCTTTTATCGCATGATTATGTTTAGTGATTATGTTTAGCAAGCAATTCCGCAAGCTTGTTTAATCCTGCTTGGCGCTCGCGAACATCAATAGATTCAGCCAAATCTGCAGCGCACACAGCGATTGGCATAAAGGATTTTGCCAGCGTTTCTTCTGCCTGTGCTATAAGCATATAAAAGACGGTCTGCTCGTAATTATCTGTTGCCCATAAAATGTTATTACCAGTAGTTCTATCAATAAGTAATAT
>NZ_LXJL01000039.1:0-4679 GCF_001641215.1 Gardnerella sp. 30-4
GTGCATAATTGGCATTTTTTATTAATGGTCTTCAAAAATAATACGATTATTATTCATTATGACAAGTTTTATCGGAAATATTCCGAATAAATAGCGTTGAAAATGTATTTATTCCTTTGTTATGCTCAAGGATGACTGCTGACATAAGTTAGACATGAAGGCCGCTACGAGCAAGGAGTAACAAATATGGTAACGGTCAAGAAAAAATCTGCCGCAGCAATCGCAGGATTTGTTTTGTTCCTGCAAGGCCCAATGCCAGCATGGGCGCAAGAAGCTGTTGAGGATGTACAAAATACGCAAGCTCAAACAGAGGTGACTGCAAAAGCATCTACTGAAGAAGCAATTGAAAAAGCTGAAGAGCAGGTTCAGCAATTAGAAGCTCAAATTGAAGAGTATAAGAAAAAAGTTGCAGAATTTGACGATCTTTTAAGTAAAATCTCTGAAACTGAAAAAGGATTTGAAAACGTTGAGAAAGATAAGGAAAAGGAACTTTTAGAAGCTGAAAATGCATTGAAAATGGATTCCGAAGCCGCAAAAGTAAAAATTGCAGAATTTGAAAAATCCAAAGAAGAAAAGGATAACGAGCTTATTGGATTAAAAGCCGCATATGAACTTTTAAAAGAGCAATATGATCATGCAAAATTAGCTCTTGATGCTTTGCAAAGTGACGAAGAAGAAAAAAGTCAAACAAAAGAAAGAGCTGCAGCTAATATAAAACAATATGAATCACAGATTTCAGATCTTCACAAAGAAGTAGATAATCTTAATGAATCTATTGCAAGTGATTCTGCTCAAATTAAAGAGTATGATACAAAAATCGGTGAATTGGAATCCGCATTAGAAAAAGTTGATCCAAACGATGGTGATAATATTTATTCTATAGCGGAGCAGTTTAGAAAAGTCTCTAATGATCAAACTTCACTTAGCAAAAAAGTTGAAGAAAATAAGAAACTTGTTGCTGCTAAAGAAAAAACTGTGAAAGAATTAGAAGTTCTTTTCCAGAATGCAAAGCAAGAATTTGAAAAAGTAAGTGAAGATCTTCAAAAAATTAAAGATCAAATTGATGAGTCTAAAAAAGATGTAGCTAGTAAGCTTGAAGCTTCCAACAGTAAAGATTCTGAAGTAAAGAAAGCAGAGTCTGAAACAAAGCTTCTTAATAATATTATTGAGAACTATAAGTTAGTTGACGACAAAAAGAAACTAGATGAAAAAATTAAGTCATTAAGAAATGGCTTTGAAGGCGCTAAAACATTTAAGAACAATCAGATTCAGGAGAGAACTGCGAAAAGTGATTTAAAGAAGCAAGCTGAGGATTCTTTAAAGGACGCAGAAAAGAATCTTGAGGAAGCTAAAGCTAAAGTTACTATTCTTAAAGCTCAATTGAAGAAGGAAAAAGATCAAAAAGATCAGCAAAGTGGTAACAGTTCTGCTGGTAATAATGAGGCAAAAGAATCAGGAAAACAGACTGGTCCTACTGCTCCAGCACCTTCTGATTCTAAAAAAGATAATGAATCTCAAGAGCATGCTGCTCCAGTCCCTGCACCTCCAGTAGCATCTGCTCCGAAAGTAGCTGCTCCTGCCGAATCCGATACACAATCAAATGCTGCTTCTGAGGTTCCTAAAGCTAAGGTTCCAGTGCCATCTGTTAATTCTCCGGTTGTGCCGCCAGCTTCTGCGGCTCCAACAGTACCAGTTCCTACTGTTCCTACTGTTCCGTCGGCACCTGCTGCTCCTGCAACCCCTGCGGTTCCAGCAGTTCAAGTTGAAAATAATTCAACTCATGTTGTTCCTGCAGCTTCTGCGGTTCCAGCAGTGCCAAGCTCCAAGCCTTCTGATGCAAATACTCAGAAAGTAGTAGTTCCGGTTGTTGAAATAGTTAAAAAGGTTTCTTCTGCAGCCGAATCTCATGCTCCAGCTGCTGCTAATACTTCTTCTTCGCCTGTGACTCCGACAGACAATACTTCAAAAACAAACAAGTCAACCGAATCACAGGTTTCAGAAGAAAACTCTACGAAGCCTGAAAATAACAAGGGTGATGTTGAGGAAGTTGAAGAAAAGACTCCTGTTGAAAGCAATAAGCCACAAGCTCAAGCTAAAGTTGCAGGCGAAAACAAGTCTTCTGGTAATATGCTTAGCACTATAATGCTAGGCGTTTTGGGTGCATTAACTATTTCTGGAGCTGCTGCTGCCGGCGTGACTGTTATGCGTCACCGTCGCCTTCCAAGAGCATAAATTAAAAGGCTACTAGGTACGTTGATAATCTAAATTGCGGCTATTTGTGTCTATGCATAAACAGCCGCAATTTTATATTTTTTACGGCTTAACTAAGCCATTTTCGTAAGCGAAAACTACAGCTTGAACGCGGTCTCTAGCATCGATTTTTCCTAAAATATGCGCAACATGCGTTTTTACTGTGGGCAAGCTAATAAATAGTTTGTCAGCAATTTCCTGATTTGAAAGTCCGTGAGCAATTTCAACAAGAACTTCGCGTTCTCTATCAGTAAGTTCTGGAATAGCAGAATTTTCGTATGTGCAGCTTTGCGTTTCTTGTACATCCGGATTTGTTTGCGCAGTCGAACTTGCCTGTACATCGTAACTTGCTTGTGCGGTATAATTCGCAGCACTGTTTTCTGTAGTATTTGTTGCTACTTTGCTTTGCTGAATCATAGTTTCAATCAAACGCTTCGTAGCAGTCGGAGCAATAATTGCGTTTCCTTGATACACTGTTCGTATTGAATTAAGCAAAGTTTCAGGTTCAGTATCTTTCAAAAGGAACCCGGAAGCGCCAGCATGAATTGCAGCCATAACATATTCGTCTAAATCAAAAGTTGTCAGAATAATAATTTTAGTATTTTCGTTAGTTTTTTGCTGCAGAATCTTGCGAGTTGCTTCCAATCCGTCCATTACAGGCATGCGAACGTCCATAAGAATAATGTCTGGATGATCTCTTTCTGTAATCTCTACTATTTGTTTTCCATTCGCTGCTTGAGCAACAACTTGCATATCTTGCTGCGAGTTAATTACCATAGCAAATCCTGCACGAACAAGCTCCTGATCGTCTGCTATTGTAACGCGAATTACTCCATTGTTTTCCATATTTTCTATAGTATCAACTTATTCTTGCTTATTTAATGCACTGTGTTGAATTTGCTCATCGAGCGAGGGAGCAGGGCGAACTGCAATTTCAGTTACATTCGCACCATTATTTGCTGAATTAACGCTTGATCCTGTTTCTCGCAAAATTCCAAGCAATTTTCGCATATATTTTAGTGCTGAGCGACCTTCATCTCCAATATTTTTGAAAGCTTTACTAATTTCTTCACTTTGTCCCTGTGATTGCTCTGGGTCTGATGACTTTCGATTTTCTGTATTGTTATTTGCTTTTTCGTATTTATTTAGCATATCAATTCCGTTATTTGCGGCATCGATTACTTTATGCAGTGTAACAGCAACTTTTTGCTGAATATTTGAGCTAAGTCGCTGCCTTTCTGCGTTTGCTGCAAGTACTTCTAGCTGTTTTTGTTCTTGCTCGAGTTCTGTTCTGCGTGTTTTTAGAAGCAATAAATTATTGTCATCGTTTCTTCGGTAATAAGCAAACGCAATAACTGTAAAACAAATTAACGCAACTGCGAAACCAAAAACTAATCCTACGGATGCCATTTGCATAATGATATAAAAATTAGTCGTGTCTATATTCGATGTAAAGAATTGTATTGGAGTTGCATTTTTTGGAATATTTCTTGATGCGATGCCAATTTTTAGTGCAAAAATAGCAGATTCTAAAAGTACTATTGCGCTAATCCATTGCCATGCGCGCTTTTTGCCGTATAGAACCGCAGCATAAATAATGCTTGGAATGAATAAGTTAGCAAACAAAATATTAGGTAAGAATATTAGCTGTATTGCAGAAAATATTGCGGCAACAATTGCGCATGTTGTTGGAGATTTTCTACGGAACATAAACGGCACCATGGTTGCAAGAGTAAATACTCTATAAAATATTTCTAACGAAAGTGAGTCGAAATATTGTGAAGACATTCCATCTCCAAGAATAAAATCATAAGTTGGCACAAAAAGCATCAGAACAATCCAAGGCGCTGCATAAATAATGTCTCCAATAAGCCAATGTTGTTCAAACCATTGTGATACTTTCTCAATCTTATTTTGTGAAGCATTTACTTCTGGAAAAACTTTTGATGAGGTTGGAACATTTGCATTTGCCGGTTTTGTTTGCGCTATTGATTGATTATTAATTTTTGCATTCTTATAAGTAACGTTAGGAATACTATTTAATACAGAAGCAGTAGTATTTGACGGGTCTGTGCTGTAAGAATATGGAATAAAAGCAACAATACTAAACGTTCCATCGTTTAGTTTCCCGTAATTAAGCGTTCCGTGAAGATTTTCAATGCGTTCTTTCATGCCAATTAAGCCATAACCGTTTTTATGCTGCGCATTGCTATTTTGCGTTTGGTTAACTTCGATTTTGTGTATTTCATTTGTAATTTTTAGTTTTAAACCTTGGTTGTTCCATTCTTCATGAATGTTTACTTTAACGCATTCGCCTGCATGCTTGCGAATATTAGTAAGTGCTTCTTGAATAATTCTATATGCTACAGTTTGTGCAGCTTTGTTGAGTTTATGAGAAGAATTTATGCCATCAACAGTATGCCAAAAAA
>NZ_LXJL01000039.1:5020-9934 GCF_001641215.1 Gardnerella sp. 30-4
CAATACTAAACGTTCCATCGTTTAGTTTCCCGTAATTAAGCGTTCCGTGAAGATTTTCAATGCGTTCTTTCATGCCAATTAAGCCATAACCGTTTTTATGCTGCGCATTGCTATTTTGCGTTTGGTTAACTTCGATTTTGTGTATTTCATTTGTAATTTTTAGTTTTAAACCTTGGTTGTTCCATTCTTCATGAATGTTTACTTTAACGCATTCGCCTGCATGCTTGCGAATATTAGTAAGTGCTTCTTGAATAATTCTATATGCTACAGTTTGTGCAGCTTTGTTGAGTTTATGAGAAGAATTTATGCCATCAACAGTATGCCAAAAAATATTATTTGGTGAAGCAATTCGCGCTTGCTCAATAAGTGATGGCACGTGATTCAAATTTGTGTCGTTAGAAGGTGCATCAGTTAAAGCTTCTAGCAGCCTACGCATGTCGTGAACGGCGCGCTCAGCTTCATTTTTAATAATATGCATTGTTTTTTTAGCGAGCGAAATATTTTGTGTTGCGGCATAACGGCCGCCATCTGCTTGCACAATAATAATAGAAAGCGTATGAGCAACAATATCGTGCATATCTCTAGCAATTCTTGCTCGCTCTGCAGTAACAGCAATGTGTTGAGCTTTTCGGCGGTACGCGCGAATAGCGTTATTGTGTTCTTGCAAAAGTTGAATAGTATGCACATGAGTGCGCTGCCAGTAGCCAATAATAACCGTAATAGTGGTAATAATAATCGCAAAAATTATGGAAGGAATCGCAAAATTAAGTATATTTGAAACGCAATTTTTTATATTACTGCTATTTATATTTCGTACACTGCAGGTATAACTAGATTTCGAATGATTATTGCCATATATTGGTCCCATTACAACATTCCACGATATTAATGCGCAAGATAATATGGTTGTTATGTAAGCTGTAATAACAAAAACTTTCGTATGCGTTGGGTTTCCGCGCGCAATAGCGTTAACAAGCAGCACGAAACCAAAGAAATCAGCGAAAAGTTGAGCTGGACCAAATATTACTTGCACAATGCAAATAACAATAAAAATAATAGCCGCCTGTTCAGGCCATATCTTTCTTACTGAAAGTAGTAGTGCAACAACGATATTTGTAAGCGCTACTGTAACCAGCGAACCCTGAGTCAGTAAACCGTCAACATAGCTTATACTATATCTATTGTTTGAAAGTATAAAAAGAATAAGTGGAATAATACCCCATAATATGTCGTTTAATGTGAGCTCTTTTCGTAAGGACTGTATAACACTTTGAAACATATTAGGTACTTTCATAATTACTAGGCTAGTGCATAGCACTTTATAGAACAATCGAACTTGAGTATGATTTATATAAGAATGTGTAATTGACATTGCATGTAGCATGCAAGAGTACAGAAAGGGAGTGCGAAATGGCGTTACTTACAAGCTATTATGTTCCGGGATTGCATATCGAAGAACGTGCAATTGACGTGCCGCTTGATTGGGAAGGAAACACTCCTGGTGGAGCTATTAAAGGCGAAACAATCCGATTGTTCTGTAGAGTAGTTTGTGCTCCTGAGCATGTACATGATAATTTGCCTTTATTAGTATTTTTGCAAGGAGGTCCTGGTGGGCAGTGTCCACGACCGCTTTCGCCTTCTAGTGATGGCTGGATTCAAGAAGCTATTAAACATTTTCGCGTAGTCTTGCCGGATCAGCGTGGTGTTGGGCGTTCTTCAAGAGTAGACGCTTCAACTATGAAGCGCATGGCAGATGACGGTGTAAGCGTTGAGCGACAAGCCTGGTATTTAAAGCGTTTCTTGGCTGACTCTATTATTCGCGATTTTGAACATCTGCGACTTACTGAATTCGATGCTAAGCCATGGGTTTCACTTGGTCAAAGCTATGGTGGCTTCTTGACTCTTACATATCTATCACTATTCCCTCAAGGATTAATTGCAAGCTTTACAACAGGAGGTATTCCTCACGTTCCAGCAAATGCGCGTGAAGTCTATGAGCATACTTTTCCTCGTATGGCGCGTAAAACTGAGCAATTCTATGAGCGCTATCCGCAAGATGTTGCTCGTGCTGCAGCTATTGCAGATCGTATTGCACAGGGTGATGTTGTGCTTCCGAACGGTGAAAAACTTACGGTTGAGCGATTCCAAATGTTGGGTTCTTCATTTGGAATGAAACCAAGTTTTGAACGAGTGCATTGGTTAATTGACTCTGCGTTTGCAGATGGTGATGGTTCCTTGAAAGCATTTAAGCACGGCGGAGGAGCTTCTGCAGGTAGTTTAAGTGACGATTTTGTGTATGGTGTCATGGATTCTACAGCTTCTAGTCCACTTTATTGGCCATTACAAGAATTTATTTATGCTGATGGTGAATTGGAACACCCAATTTTGTGGGCTGCTCAGCAGGTTCGAGAAACTATGCCAGAGTTTTCTGGTTCTGCTCGCCCTATTATGTTTACAGGTGAAGCAATGTTTCCTTGGATGTACGATCAAGAGAAAGCTTTGCAACCATTCCTTCCAGCTGTTGACTGCTTGATGAAAGATAAGCAGTTTGGCAAAATTTACGATCAAGATCAACTTGCTAATAACGAAGTTCCATTGCAATCAGCAGTGTATTTTGATGACATGTATGTCGATTCTGGTCTTCAGCTTGACACTCTTTCTCGTATTGCCAACTCCCACTATTGGACAACGAACGAGTTTGAGCATGATGGTTTGCATGGAGACATTGTTTTCCGTCATTTGTTTGATGAGGCGCTGAATCGTGGTGATTTAGAGGGAATTTATAAGAGATAAGCCATATATAAAGGTAATAATTTTAATATGCGCAATGATTATAGTGCACTCTTTGCTATGCTATACATCTGTTTGCTTAGTAATGAGTGCGCTATTGTTTTATCAATGCGCTAAAGGGGGTCGTGTATGAGTACTTGTGTATCTGAAACTGTTGGTTTTATAGGTTATGGCAACATGACACAAGCAATCGCTAAAGGTGCGCTGAATGCTGGCGTATTACAAGGTGAAAATATTGTTGCTTGCGCGCATAATTTTGAAAAACTCGAGCGTAATACTTCGCTGATTGGCGCTCGCGCTATGCACACTGCTCAAGAAGTATGTGAAGCAAGTGATGCGATTATTATTGCTGTAAAGCCATATCAGGTTGCTGAAGTACTTAAGCCAATTTGTGAAATTATTAATGAACGAGGTATTGCTGTTATTTCCGTTGCAGCCGGTTGGACGCTTGAGCGTTACATGGAACTACTTGGCAAGGAAGCTCATGTTCAGTGCATTATTCCTAATACTCCTATTTCTGTAGGCCAAGGTGTGACTTTAGCTGAAACTACTCATACGCTTACTGATAGTCAACTTTCAATGTTTAATGCTTTATTTGAGCCAATTTCTTTGGTAGAGCGAGTGACTAGTGATCATATGAATATTGCAATGTGTATTTCTAGCTGCGCTCCAGCTTTTACAGCAATGTACATGGAAGCATTGAGTGATGCTGGTGTGAAGTATGGTTTGCAACGTGATTGTGCTTACCGTTTGGCTGCAAAAATGATTGAAGGAGTAGGTGCGTTATACATGGATTCGCGCACGCATCCTGGTGCTATGAAAGATGCAGTGTGCTCTCCTGGAGGAACCACTATTCGTGGCGTTGCTGAGCTAGAATCTCGCGGATTTAGGGGAGATGTGATTGCTGCAGTTGATGCTATTGAAAATAAATAGTAAATAAAATCAAGTTGTGTCGGCTTTCCCGGCGCTGGTCTAAACTAGGTAAATATGTCTTTAACTATTGGAATCGTTGGATTGCCAAACGTTGGTAAGTCCACTATGTTTAATGCTTTAACCCGCAACAACGTTTTGGCGGAGAATTATCCGTTTGCAACTATTGAGCCTAATACTGGTATTGTTCCGCTTCCGGATCATCGTCTTCCAGTTTTAGCTAAATTAGTTAATACTGAAAAGATTGTTCCAGCAACAGTTACTTTCGTTGATATTGCAGGCATTGTTAAGGGTGCTTCCGAGGGTGAAGGTTTGGGCAATAAGTTCCTTGCTAATATTCGCGAAGCAGACGCTATTTGCGAAGTTGTGCGCGCATTTAATGATGATGATATTGTGCATGTTAACGGCAGAGTAGATCCTGCTGACGATATTGACACGATTAATACTGAGCTAATTCTCGCCGATATGCAAACTATTGACAATGCTCTTCCAAAGTTGGAAAAGGATTTGCGCGGTAAGAAAGTTACGCAGGAATACGTAGACGCTGTAAATAAAGCTAAGGAAATTCTTGAATCTGGAAAGACTATTGACCAGGCTCATAACGAAAAGCTTATTGATAAAAACGATGTGTATGATTTACACTTGCTCACTGCTAAGCCATTTATTTACGTGTTTAACGTGGATGATTCGGAGTTGGCTGATGAAGATTTGAAGTCTAAACTTTCTGCATCTGTCGCTCCTGCAAAAGCAATATTCCTTAATGCTCAGTTTGAGTCCGAGCTTACTGAACTTGACGAAGCTGATGCTCGTGAAATGCTTGAAGATGCTGGTTTGAAGGAATCTGGTTTGGATCAACTTGCGCGTGTGGGATTCGATATTTTAGGTCTTCAAACCTATTTGACTGCTGGTGTTAAGGAAGTTCACGCTTGGCAGATTCATAAAGGTTGGACTGCTCCACAAGCTGCTGGTGTGATTCACACTGATTTTGAGCGTGGATTTATTAAGGCAGAAATCGTATCTTATGATGATTTCGTTGCTGCTGACGGTTCTATGGCAAAAATTAAGGAAGAAGGAAAGCTTCGTCTTGAAGGTCGCGACTATGTGATGCAAGACGGTGATATTGTCGAATTCAAATTTAATGTATGATTATTTTCATGTTCGTCCAAAAAAATTTATGATTTTTATGTTAAGAGT
>NZ_LXJL01000004.1:0-33472 GCF_001641215.1 Gardnerella sp. 30-4
GAATTATCAATAGCCATAATCTATTCTTAATAATGAAAATAAAAGCGCAACGAAGGCGCAAATGACCTATTTAGGAGAATGATATGAGTTTAATGAACACACATATTCTTCCATTCAAAGTAAATGGTTATAAGAATGGCGAATTTGTTGAAGTAAACGATACTGATGTTCTTGGCAAATGGGCAATTTTCTTCTTCTATCCAGCTGATTTTTCATTCGTATGCCCAACTGAATTGGAAGATCTTGCAAACCACTATGAGGAATTGCAAAAGCTAGGCGTTGAAGTTTACTCAGTCTCTACGGATACACATTTTGTACACAAAGCATGGCATGACGATTCTGAAGCAATTGCAAAAGTAAAGTACACTATGTTGGGTGATCCTTCTGGAGCTCTTTCGCGTAATTTTGACGCTTGGAATCAAGAATCCGGTTTAGCTCACCGTGCTACGTTCCTCGTAGATCCGCAAGGTATGATTCAGTTCTTTGAGATGACCGCAGACGGAATTGGTCGTAACGCCGACGAGCTCCTTCGTAAAGTTAAAGCAGCACAGTATATTGCAGCGCACCCAGGCGAAGTTTGCCCAGCAAAATGGGAGCAGGGCGAAGAAACCTTGGAACCTTCTATCGATTTAGTCGGCAAAATCTGATTTTTGCAATTAAATATTAAAGARTMTTAAATCAAATAACGTTTAATCACAAAACTTCAATAGAAATAATACCTACAGGCTCAAGAGGAGCATCAGATCGATCCGTTGCGACAGCCTCGAGCTTATCGACAACCGCCTTCGATTCATCGTCAGCAACTTCGCCGAAAATTGTATGGTGACCGTCAAGCCATGGAGTTGGCACAGTTGTAATGAAGAACTGCGAACCGTTAGTGCCATGCAAACGACCGTCACGACCGCGACGCTTTCCAGCATTTGCCATAGCGAGCAAATAAGGCTTATCAAACTTCAAAGATGCATCAATTTCATCGTCAAACTCGTATCCAGGACCGCCAGTTCCATTGCCGAGTGGACAGCCACCCTGAATCATGAAGTCCTTAATAATGCGGTGGAAAGTTAAACCATCGTAAAATGGCTCATGCGAAGGTTTTCTACTGAATGGGTCAAGCCACTCGCGCTCACCGGTAGCTAAGCCAACAAAATTTTTGACGGTTTCAGGCGCTTTACTGTCAAACAAATTGATTTTTATATCGCCTTCAGAAGTATGCATAATAACTGTAGTCATGTGGTAATTCTCCCATATTTTCAAGACTGTTTCAATTCGTGTTAGATAAAAATATTCGCATACAAAAATGCCTCACTTCGCGGAGTAAAGAAAGACGCAAAGTGAGGCACATTTTACATTAACTTCATTATGCTAATTAACCCAATACTCAGCAAACTTACTGAATACAATTAAGCAAGCATTAAGCAGCTCTAAAACTAGCTGATCTGCAATAACCAGACCAGCTAGCAAATATCCTACTTATTACTATGACGAGAAGTACCACGACGCTTAGCCGAGAAAAGCGCAGCACCAGCAGCACTAAGAGTTGCAGCAAACAAGCCAAACACAGACACGTCACTACCAGTCTTACTAAGCTGAGCAACACTACCACTCTTCAACACCTGAGCACGCACAGAAGCACGAACATCAGCCGCATGAGCCTTAGCAGCAGCCAAAGCCTTACGAGCAGCAGAAAGATTCTGAACCGCAGCATCAACCTGAGCCTGAGTAGCGTTAGGATCAGCAGCAACCTTCTTAGCCTCAGCCAAAGCAGCATCCACAACAGCCTGAGCCTTAGCAACTTGAGCATCCGCCTGCTTCACAGCCGGATTATTCTCAACAGCAGCATTCACAACAGCAGAATTTACGCCATTAGCATTATTAGCGTTAGCGTTGGCAGCGTTGGTGTTAGCAGCGTTACCTGCATTACCAGAGTTTACGCCAGCACCAGCTTTACCAGCTACGTTGGCAGAATTACCAGTATTAGCACCAGTATTACCGTTACCAGCATTTCCAGGCTGCGAATCAGACTCAGCACCCTGAATCTGAATGTTCAACTCACCCTTATCCACAGTAGTAGGCGCATTATCATTCACACCATAACCAGCTTCAGAACCAGCATTACCAGTTCCAGTTCCAGTTCCAGTTCCAGTTCCAGCATTACCTGCTCCAGCATTACCTGCTCCAGCATTGCCTGTTCCATAACCAGGAGTTGGCAGTGGACTTGGGCTTGGCAATGGACTTGGGCTTGGCAATGGAGTTGGGGTCGGAGTTGGAGTTGGCTTCTTACCATCCAACGCAGTCTTAGCAGTATTAATAGCATGAACAGCGTTAGCAACCTCATCAGCCGTAGCATCAGTCTTAGCTAACACGCTTTGGCCATCACTAATAGCCTTATCATAAGCACCCTGCTTATTAGCATCAGCATACTTATACGCGTCAGAATCCTTTACCTGCCCAGCAACATCAACAAGAGCCTTCAAACCACTCTTATCAACAGAAGGAGCCGGGGTTGGCTTTTGTTCCTTACCATCAAGATCCTTAGCAGCATTCTGCAATGCAGTCAATGCATCATTAACAGCTTTTTGCTTCTGTTCTTGAGTCTTTGGATCCTCGCCAGCAGCTAACTGTTTCTTGCCCTCAGCATCCGCAATTGCATCTTCAGCCGCTGCAAGTGCCTTGTCGAAAGCATTTTTCTTATCTTTAGAAGCATTCTTGTATACAGGCTTATCCTCCAAAGGCTTATCTTTGTCGACTTCAGCCTGCAATGCAGTTGTATCAATGCCGTCAAGAGCCTTGCGAGTATTCACTAAGTTAGCAAGAGCAGCACCGATTGCATTCTGCTGAGCTGCAGCATCAGCACCAAGCTGAGTTGGATTCTTTGTTGCATTGTCAAGAACAGACTTTGCAGCTTCAAAAGCTTTATTGAATGCTTCCTTCACATTCTTAGTTGCATTCTTGTATACAGGCTGTTCCTTCAAAGCAACATCAGCATCGTACTCTTTTTGCAAGTCGTCAGTGTATAAACCAACACCCTTAACAGTGCTATCAAGACCTTGCATAGCTTTAAGCAAATCATTGTATAAAGCGTTAGCACCGTCAGCGTTAATATTGTCGCTGTCTGCGCCTTCAACCTTATCCAGTTGAGTGTTTGCAGCATTCAAAGCAGCATCGAAAGCATCCTTCTTAGCTTTATCAGCAGAAGAATACTTTGTGTCTTTCTTAAGCGTATCTGCACTCGTAGCAAGATCAGCCAACCGCTTCATCACACCGTTCAAGTTCAACGCTTGTTCAAGAGCATCATCGATATCATCCTTGCCAGTAGACTTTCCATCTTCACCAACGTGCTCAGAGGCATCAGTACTATCAAGAAGATCCTTATAATACTGTTTCTGAGCCTTGTTCAAATACTTAAGATCAGCAATCTGCTTCTTAGCATCCTCAATCTTTTGATGCTTTTCAGCTCGGTTAGCAATACCAGTTGGGTCGCCAAGCTTTGTTGAAGCATCGATTGCATCATTGTACTGCTTCTTTTCCTCTGGAGAGAGATTAGTCTTATTGACACGATCATGAGCAGCTTTCTTCTCTTCGGCAAGTGCAGAATCTTGATCGTTGGTGATACTAGAAGTATCGCGCTTACCCTTGGCATTTTCAACTGCCGTATTAGCTGCCGCAAGTGCAGTATTCACTGTGTTAAGAGCGCCCGTAATCTCAGAAGGCTTGGTTGCAGAGTCAACTGTAGTCTTTGCAGTTTCAATAGCAGCAGTTGCAGCAGTATACTTTTCCGTTGCGGTTTTCTTCTGCTCATCAGTCAATGCATTGTATGCTGCATCAAGATTCTGCTTCATGTCATCAAGCTCAGACTTTGCATTATCTTTAGCTTGAGCTTCATTTTTATTGTTCTGTTGCTTTGCAGCTTCGAGAGCAGCGCGAATCTCAGATGCAGATGCAGGATTTGCTTTCAACTTCTCAGCCAAAGTTGTAAGAGTTTGATCCTCAGTAGGAGTTCCATGAAGCAACTTATTCAAAGCAGCATCTTCAGTGTGATTTGGATCAGACGAATCAGCATCTCCACCCTTACCATGGTCAAGGAAGTAAAGATGCGCTTCTTCAATTTCCTTCTTAACACCATTAAGTTCGCTGAGTTTCTTGGCTTCATCAACAACGCTATTCACGCTATTAATGTCAGCTGCTTTATCGACCTTACCCTTAAGATCCTTCTTTTCATCATCACTCAAATTAGGAAGCTTGCTGATAATATCCTTAGCAGCTTCTTTAGCAGCATCGAGTTTCTGCTGGTTCTCAGCGTCAGCACCATTCTGATTGCCGCTTATTTCACCCTTAATCTTAGGATCATTAGAAGTTGAGTTCTGATTTGCTTTCTCTGCAGCTTCCTTCAAAATGTTTTGAATCTGCTCAGCAGTAGTTGCTGCATCAATACGCTTATCAAAACCATCCTTATCTGTCTTAGTCAGATTTGGATTATGATCGATAGTCTCCTTAGCTTGCTTCTTCATCTCGTTAAGAGCATCGTCGCTAAGCTTTGGAGTTTCTTCCTTCTTCTTGTAGCTAATAGCAACAGTGAAAAGCTGAGTACCCTTGGCATCCTTAAATACCATTGACTTATAATCAGCGGCATCGCCAGTCTTACTGGAAGTAACTGACTTAATATTATCGTCAGCAATCTCCATATCAATAGTGCCAGACTTTGGAGTTAAATCAGTAGGCAAAGCTGTAGTAACAGTATTAGCATGGAAATTGTCGCTCTTATCGTAGTTAGCTTTTACGAACGCTTCCACAGCCTTCTTGAAATCATCTTCAGTAGGCGTGGCTGGATTATCAACAACAACCTCACCAATAGAATTGTACGTACGATCAGCATGCTTTGCTTCACTCAGCTTCTTAATAAGATCACGAAGCTCTCCAGCATCATTCATCTTATCAATAGCTTCATTAGTTATTTTATCTTTATCCAAACCAGCTCTTGTAAAGTCAGATTTAGTAAGATTTTTCTTTTCCTTCAGAAGATTCTTAGCAAGAGCCTTCAGCTGATCAATAGTGTTGTCTTTATTGTTATTCTTCTTCTTGATGTAGATATCTTTGCTATCAATAAATATCTGTTGGGTCATACTATGATCAGTATCATCATCATCCTCTACAGGTGTAGAATCATAATTAATTGTTATGTCTCCCAAATGAGAAGAAACCATTACATCTACAATATGACCATTCCCAATACCATAAGGAGTCATTGATGGATCTTTTGCAGTTAAATTGGAATTCTCAATTGTAATAATACTACTACTACCGTCGTAGTTTATTTTAGGAACTGTACCGTTGTAATTCAACGTAATGAACTGCTTAAGAGCCTCTTGCTCTTCTGCTAACGTTGGAGAATCACCAGCAATGTTGACATGAGGAATTTTATATTTATATCCATCCTTAGTCTCTTCATTTTTTTGCGTAGGATTCTGAGTACCAGATCCAGTTGACTGCTTCTTATAGAAGATGCCGATTGGATACTTTCTATCTTCATATCCTTTAGCTTTAAAAGTTACAGTGCCAGTTGCAATATCAATCTTTGCAGAAGTAAGAGTTACAGTCTTATTACTATCGCTTGCGTCCTTAGCTGTTAAAGCTTGCAATGAAGCTTCAAGGTTGGTAAGTTGCTTATTATCAATTGTTGCAGTCGTATCAAATGGATCGAAAGCAACTTCCGTAGGTGTTTGTGGCAAATCAACCGTAAACTCTTTGGTAGTTTGCTTTTGCTCAGGCGTTGGAGCTTGCGTCTGCTTCTTCTTCAAGAACTGCCAAGCAGGAATGGTAGTTTGTGAACCATCTTCCCAAGTAATTACAGCATTGTTTTTGTCATCAAACGTTACAGGAGACGTATTATTGTTATGGTTTTTAGCATCTTTATAAACAGGGAAACTCTTATTTGCTTCATCAAATGCCGACGCAATAGCAGCCTTTTGCTCTTCAGTTAATGACTTAGATGGGTCATCTACTTCCGTAGGAACTGGAACGCGATACGGCGCCCAATCGGCGATAGTTGCACCTTGATACACCAAATCTGTAGAAGGAATAGTAAGCTCTGATCCATCAGCATAAGTAACTTTTGCACTGCCGTCTTCTTGAACGCGAATTTCATACTGGTTATTAGTTTTCTTCACATTCTGCAAGAAGGCATTAGGCGTAGAACCACCATTAGCATTAATAATTGCCTGAGTTACCGCAGTCTTTTCATCAGACGTGAGCTTCGACAACTTCACTACAGGCGTACGAGCTGGAAGCGTTGGCTTATACTTGTCTTTATCTGTTTCGTTCTTTAATACCAATAAGCTAGCCGGCATAACACGCTTAGTGCCGTCTGTAAAAGTAATAGTCGCATTACCTTTAGTGTCAACACTAATGCCGTCTTTTGCTAGCAACTGATCAAATAGATTTGGATGGTCTTTATCGTTACTCTTATTAGCATCATTAATAGCAGTTTTTACTGCTTTCTGTTCATTATCATCAAGCGAGTCAAGATTCTTTACAGGCGTCGGCTTAGGATATTTCAATTCCAAATGATCCGCAATCTTTGGTGCACGCATCGTGCTGCCTGCAACGTAACGCCAATTACCAACACCGCGGTAAATGCCTGCAACAAACAATAGCGGCTTCTGATCGCGCTGCTTCCAAGCATCATCTGTCATTTCTGCTACATACGACATTTCGTAGTAGCGTTGACCAGCAGACTCCCAGTCAGCAAAAATACCTTGAAGACCGTTAGCATTACCATCCTTGTAAATATTCCACTGATCTCTGGTATTACCAGAATTATCGTAATCTCCTGATTTACCACCAATACCGACCATACGCTGCCAACCCTTGCCATCGATGGTCTTGTCGCTACCAGAGTAATAATCGCGTGAAACACTGTGTTTCCACTGATCTATGCTGTTATACGTGTGGTCACTTGCTACAACATAGCCTTGCCTTGAAGCATTTTTCAACTTTTTAGCGCCAGGAGTAGATGGACTAGAAGCCTCTTGAGTTCCTCGCTCATTCCTTACCAAGCGGATTTGGGAAATCGTATCTGCTTTCAAACCATTTGGCACACCAAACCACCAAGTTGGTCTTAAAGCCCACTTATCTGGTTGTTTATTGGCATCCTCAGGATTATTAGAAGTATATTCAACGCGCACAAACTTACCAAGCGGATCAACACCATCGTTTCCACCTTTAAGCGCGTCAGCCTTAGTTTTATAATATGTTACTTTAATCAGCAAACGCTCTTTACTGTAATCAGCGTCAGCTTTGTAGCCGTAATAAACGCGAGCACCATCACCACTTACATAGCCGTCAGCATACGCAGGCAAAGGAGTAGAAACGAATACCCCCCCCCCAATCACCATAGCACCTGCGAGCATAGCTGCGCACACGCTCTTAGAAAGTGGCGCGTAAATAACGCTGTTACTAGATTTTTTCATAGACTTTTGCAAATCAGCAAGATGCTTTGCACTCATGATCTTCTTCGTCATTATTCCTCACTTCAATAATGTGTCTTCTTTATGTTTCTGCTTATACATAATTTGTAATATGCAATCATGCGGCAGCCAATAAATTAGCATTCGCTTCTTTGTTTCATACCAATTTGCTATTTACACAACGCTTCATACTCTCTTAATACGTTTCAATATGCATAAAAATGTGCAAACTGACACTCATACAGGTTGTATGATACTCACATGTTCATACATTGCAAGTAGTTTTATGCTATAATTTCGTAATTTGTATTTCACTACCGCATAAATCCCACATGAATTGCATATTACGACGTCATAATATTTATTAAAAATTACGACACACACGAGATTATTAGTTACTTAAGATACGGCTTTAACTCTTTAATAAGCAAGCCATTAGAAGCAACCACATCATTTTCCTTGCGCCAATGAATAGGGCTTCCATCCCACTGGCACACCTGGCACTGCGCCTCTTCCACAACCACAGCACCAGCAGAAACAGCTGGAATATCCCAATAATGCAAGTGAGGCTCAAAATAAGCGTCATAAGTGCCATCTGCCACCTTGCACAAGTCGAGCGACGCAGGTCCAATACGCTTAATATCCGCAGGACAGCCTTCTTCAACAGAAGCAACTACGCCAAGTGCACGCTTAGATTCACCAGGTATATAAGACATTCCGTAGCAAACCACAGATCCTTGCAAAGTAGAAGTTGTGGAAGGCGTAATCTTCTCACGCTTCTCTCCTTGCGGAGTCCTACGAATACGAATAGCACCCTGACCCTTTGCAGCCAAATAAGTCAATCCCAACGCAGGAGCGTGCACAACGCCAAGAACCGGACGAGCGGAGCCTTCATCGTTAAACTCAAAAAGCGAAACCGTAAGAGTCCACTCAGCCATATCGCGATTAAAATTAATAGCGCCGTCGACGTTTCCAACACACCAAAAACGGTCTCCCGGATTGCACTGCTCCGGCCTAGTTTGCCAAAAACCTTGGAAAGGATTCACATAAGTCAAACGATTTTGAATAAAACGCACGAGCTTATCACCAAAACCAGATTCAGATTTATTAGGATCACCCAACGCAATCGACGTCATATCTTGAGGGCTTAATTGATCCTGATACGCATGTTTACCAACATCTTCCAAAATACGCGCAACTTCAAGCGCAACTTCTCGTAAATTCAACTTACACTCCCTACCCTAAATGCATAAAATTCCCGTACTTATGCACACTCTCTCTCCTATAAATTAACTTTATTTTACTCACTTAATAGAAAGATTCACCAACAMATTTAAGCTCTGTGGTTAAAAGATACAGRACTTTCACAAAAAAATTTAATCATTAATCTTTAATCATTGCTTCATTATTTTACATTGCTTATGTACATTCATCAACTTTTCGTTCTATAAATGCAAGAAATCCCCCAAAACTCGCGCAACAGTAAACAAGAGACCTTAAAAACAGATTAATTCGCATTCAAAAAACGCAAGACAGCGCTTAAATCGCGAGTAAGAATGCGGTAAGGAGTGGCCGCCTGAACTGCTGGTTTTGCGCAAAAAGCTACGCCTAATCCAGCAAATTTAATCATTGAAATATCGTTCGCTCCATCCCCCACGGCAACAGTTTGCTCGCGATCAATTCCAAGATTAGTTGCCCAAGTTCTAAGCGCTTCAACTTTTGCATTAGCGTTAACAATATTTCCTAGCACGTTGCCAGTAAGCTTTCCGTCAATAGACTCTAAATGGTGAGCCGCCCAAAAATCAATATTCAAACTCGGCAAAAATTCGTCCAAAATCTCGTGAAAACCGCCAGAAACTGCGCCAACTTTCCAACCATGTGTATGAAGCGTGTCAATTAAAACATTCGCGCCTTTAGTTACATGAATTTTAGAAATAATACGCTTTTTGCACTCGTCAAGATTCAAATCGCGAAGCATACACACGCGCGAACGCAAGGAAGTATCGAAAGTAATTTCGCCACGCATTGCTCGCGCTGTAATCTCAGAAAGCTCATCTCCGCATCCAGCTTCTGCACCGAGCAAATCGATAACTTCTTCCTCAATAAGCGTTGCATCAACATCCATAACCAAAAGTCCGGATTTAGACAAAGTTGGCAACATCGAAGAAAAGTTTATACTCATAATTTTATGCGCAGTAAGCTGCTGCCGAAAGCCTGGCTCCGCGCGCCCAGTCTGCCGCTTTCATAGCTTTCTTACCTTGCGCTTTTACTTCCAAAAGCTCAAGTGCGCCGCTTAAAGTACCGACCCAAACTTGCTTCTTACCAGCAAGTAATTTTCCAGGATCAAGCTGATTAAAATCTTGGGCATGCGGATCGTTAGCATCTGCAGGAACTGCGCGCAAAACATGCAAAGTAATCGGCTCTGCGTTATTCTCATCGTCCGCGTGAAGTTCGCACCACGCACCTGGATTTGGCGTACAAGCGCGAATTTGACGGTCAACAGCAAAATCTGGCGCATGAAAATCAATGTGAGCATCTTCAACAGTGATTTTTTGCGCAACTTCTTGAGGAGTTTGATCTTGATCAACCGGCACAATTTCACCAGTTTCCATGCCACGAAGAGATGCTGCAAGAAGCGGAGCGCCGTCGTTTGCAAGTCGCGCAAGAAGATCGCCAGAATTTTCGTGAGGCTCAATTTTTGTAGTAAACTGCGCCAAAATAGGCCCGCAATCCATGCCGCGTGTAATGCGAAAAACAGTAGCACCTGTAATATCATCCCCAGCCCAAATGGCGCGCTGCACAGGAGCTGCACCTCGCCATTGCGGAAGAAGCGAAAAATGAAGATTATACCAGCCGAGTGGCAACGCGTCTAAAACATTCTGGCGCAAAATCTTACCGTATGCTACAACTGCTGCAGCTTTTGCACCGGTTGCCGCAAGCTGTTCAAGAAACACATTTTCATCTTTAGGATCCGACTCAAGCACTGGCAAGCCGAGCTCAAGAGCAGCCTGTTTCACAGGGCTTGGCACAAGCTTTCTGCCGCGACCAGTCGGAGCGTCCGGTCGCGTAAGAACAGCGCGAACATCAAAATGCTCACTATCTTTAGCTAACTCGCGAAGAGACGGAACCGCAACTTCCGGAGTTCCAGCAAACAATATTGGTAATGCCATATTTCCCCACTATTTTAAATTAAAGCCGTAAATTAAAGCCGTAAATTGAATCCGTTTAAAGCAGTAAATTAAAGCCGTAAAATCAGCCGGCAAAAGCTTCCTTTAATTTACTAAAGAAACCTTTACGCTCACTCGACTGCTCACTTAACGAATGTTGCTGCACTTGCTTCACAGAACTATCATGCAACTTAGCAAATTTTTCAATCAAAGAACGCTCTTCATCATTCAACTTAGAAGGCGTTTGCACCAGCACATGAACCACGATATTTCCGCGATCTTTAGAACGAAGCTTCGTTACACCAAGATTTGGCAAAGTAATAGTGTCTTCGTTTTGGCAACCTGCAGGAATCGTTATTTTCTGAGCACCATCAAAAGTGTCGATTTCAAGACTGCGACCAAGAACAGCCCAGCTCATAGGAACTGTAATCCAGCAATGCAAATCATCCTCGTTGCGAGTAAATTGCTTATCTGCACGAATATGAATATCAACGTACAAATCGCCAGCAGGACCGCCGCACTCACCAACGCTTCCTTGAGAAGCTAAGCGCAAACGACTGCCATCACGAATTCCAGCCGGTACGTTCACGCCAACTTCACGAATTGAACGCACGCGACCATGACCGTGGCAGTTTTGGCAAAGATTCTTAATAATCGTGCCATGACCTTCGCAATGCTCACAAGGCATCGAAGACATCATTTGACCGAGCATAGTGCGAACAACTTTTTGACAGAAGCCGGAACCGTGGCATACTGAGCACTGTTCTGGAGCGGAATTGTCGGCAGAACCGGAACCAGAGCAATCCTTACAAACACCAAAAGTAGTTAACCGTACGCTAACGTTTCCGCCAAAAATAGCGGTTTTCAAATCAATACGAGCCTCAGCTAACGCATCGTCACCAGGCTGCACACGCGAAATTGGTCCTTGCGAATTGCCGAAAGAGCCACCAAAGAATTGGCTGAAAATGTCGCCCATTCCCATGTCTGCAAAACCAGCGCCTGAAGCTCCGGCACTTCCTGCAGAAGGATCGTTAGGATCAACACCCATGTCTACCATTCGACGCTTTTCAGGATTAGAAAGCACGTCATAGGCAGCATTTACTTCCTTAAACTTTTCTTCAAACTCAGCGCCTGCAATATCAGGATGATATTTGCGGCTCATCTTGCGGTAGGCTTTGCGAATTTCGTCGTCGCTAGCATTGTGATCAACGCCTAGAACTTTGTAGTAATCAGTCAATTAATTCCCCTTTTACCTTTTTCTAAAATCATTTTTGCATAAGGCACAGCCAGACATAAGCCGAATAACCAGCCATAAACCAGCCATGTTTTTATGAATTTTCGGATATAAACGAATTAAGGTAGCGCGCAACAGCCTTAACAGCAGTCATCGTTGCAGCATAATCCATATGCGTAGGACCAATTGATCCAATAAAAGCAGAGTCAGAATCAGCATTGTAGCCGTAAGCGCTTGTTACAACAGAAGCGTTAAGCAAACCAGGAGTATGCGTTTCCGAGCCGATTGCAACACTAACACCACTTGCACAATCGCTTGCTTCCTCACTTAAAGAAGTCATAAGTCGCATAATAACAGCCTGTTCTTCGAGTGCGTCAAAAAGTGAAGCAAAATCAACAATACTTTGTCTATGCGCAAGTTGAGAAGCTCCAGCCATGTATAAGCCGTGAGCATGCTCACCGTCATGCATATCTTCTAAAGCATTAGCAAGTTGACTAATAATTTGCAAAGCTGATGCTAAATCTTTGTGATTTGCGAGCGCATAAACGCGTTGTGAAGCAGATGAAAGGGATAGCCCAATGCAGCACTCATTAACCATATTAGTTAGATGCAATAAGTCATCTGAATTTATATTAGTTGCTTGAATCATGTGCTGAGCTACGCCTCCAGCATCTGTAATCACAACAACCAAAAGCGTAGAAGACGATACTTGAACAATCTCAATTCTTTTTACTTTTGACTTAGACAATGCTGGAGATGCTACGAGAGCGACTTGACCCGTAATACTTGCAAGAAGACGTGCGGAACGTTGCAAAGTATCTTGTAAACTGACAGATCCGCTCAAAAAGTTACGTATAGCGCGACGCTGCGGTTCAGAAAGCGGAATAACAGAAGCCAAACCGTCAACAAAGTAGCGATAGCCTTTTTCAGTAGGAATACGACCTGCAGAAGTGTGCGGTTGAACAAGGTATCCCTCCTCTTCCAAAGCCGACATATCGTTACGAATAGTAGCTGAACTCACACCAAGCTGATGATGCTTTGCAAGAGCCGCAGAACCAACAGGCTCTTGAGAACGAATATAATCCTCGACAACTGCGCGCAAAATCATCATGCGTCGTGACTGCATTACCACTCCTTACAAACACGTCTAAATACTATATTCCTATAGTAGTCTATTTCTTAGCACGCAACAGAACATAAAAGCAAACTTTTGACACACTTTGTAACATATTCGTCGCGCGCGAAAGATAGGATTGAAGGGCAATGAGAGGGTAAAAAGCCAGCGTAAGCTGTGCTTAAAAACCCGGATTATTGGAAGGAAAGTAGATCACATGACCGATTTCAACTGGTCTGCATTAGACGAGCGCGCCGTAAAGATGGCGAAGGTTCTCTCGGCTGATGCTGTTGAGCGAGCAGGACACGGACATCCTGGCTCCCCTGTTTCATTAGCACCGATTGCGTACACATTGTACCAGCATTTCATTAAGCACGATCCAGCTGACCCAAAGTGGGCTGGCCGTGATCGTTTTATTCTTTCTGGCGGTCACGCTTCGCTTACGCAATACGTGCAGTTGTTCTTCTCTGGATACGGCTTGACTCTTGACGATCTCAAGTATTTCCGTGGCGGTGCAGACACGCGTACTCCAGGCCACCCAGAATACGGCTTGACTCCAGGCATCGAAATGACTACTGGCCCACTCGGTCAGGGTCTTGCCTCTGCTGTTGGTTTTGCCTATGGTCAGCGCTTTGAGCGCGGTCTTCTTGATCCAGAAGCTCCAGCCGGCACTTCCCCATTCGATCACAAGGTTTGGGTTATCTGCGGCGAAGGCGACGTTGAGGAAGGCGTTTCTTCTGAAGCTGCTTCCTTGGCTGGAAACCAGAAGCTTGGCAATTTGACTGTAATCTTCGATGCAAACCATATTCAGATTGAAGGCGACACTAAGCTCACCTTCTCTGAGGATATTCTTGCTCGTTACCGCGCCTACGGTTGGTACACCGATGAAGTTAGCTTCATCCAGCCAGACGGCTCCTACAAGGAAGACGTTCAGGCTTTGGCTGCAGCTATTGAAAAGGCTCAGGAAGTTACCGACAAGCCTCACTTCATTAAGGTTAATACTTTGATTGCTTGGCCAACCCCAGGCAAGACCAACAACGAAGCTTCCCACGGCTCTAAGCTTGGCGAAGAAGCTGTGAAGGGCTTGAAGGAACTTTGCGGTTTCGACCCAGAAGTTCAATTCCCAATCGACGAAGAAGCTTTGGCTCACGCTCGCAAGGTTGCAGAGCGCGGCTTGGCTGCTCACAAGGCTTGGGACGAAGCTCTTGCAAAGTGGGCTGCCGCCAACCCAGATAAGGCTGCTCTCTACGAGCGCATTAAGGCTGGCAAGCTTCCTGAAGGCTTCGACAAGGCTATTGACGACTTGGTTGCTGGCTTCGAAGTTGGTTCTAAGGTCGCTACCCGTAAGGCTTCCGGCGCAGTTCTTAACGCAATTGCTGCCGTTATGCCAGAACTTTGGGGTGGTTCCGCTGATTTGGGCGGCTCCAACAACACCAACATTAAGGGTGCTGACTCCTTCGGTCCATCCGAGGATGCAACTCGCACTTGGCCAAACGTTTCCGAGCATGGCCGTCAGCTTCACTTCGGTGTGCGTGAGTTCGCAATGGGTGCTATTACCAACGGTATTTTGCTTGGTTCTGACACTCGCCCATTCAATGGCACCTTCTTCCAGTTCTCTGACTACGAGCGCCCAGCAGTTCGCTTGGCTGCTTTGATGGAGATTCCAAACCTCTACGTTTGGACCCACGATTCCGTAGCTTTGGGCGAAGATGGTCCAACTCACCAGCCAATCGAACACTTGACTGCTTTCCGCGCTATTCCTCAACTTGAGGTTGTACGCCCTGCAGATGAGTACGAAACTGCTGAAGCTTACCGTTACTTCTTCGAGAAGAAGAACAGCTACCCAACTGCCATGATTTTGACCCGCCAGGGCGTTCCAACCCTCGCTGAGACTGCTGAAAAGGCTCGCGAAGGCGTCAAGCACGGCGCTTACGTTTTGGTTGATTGCGAAGGCACTCCAGACGTAATCATCATGGCAACCGGTTCCGAAGTTCAGTGGGCTGTTGCTGGCGCCAAGACTTTGGCAGCTGAAGGCATCAAGGCTCGCGTTCTTTCCATGCCATCTCTCGAATGGTTCGAAGAACAGGACGAAGAGTACAAGGAAGAAATCTTGCCAAAGTCCGTCAAGGCTCGCGTTTCCATCGAAGCTGGCTTGGCATTGCCTTGGTACAAGTATCTTGGCGATTGCGGCAAGGCTGTTTCTATCGAACAGTACGGCTTGCAGGGTGACGGCGGTCAGAACATGATCGACTTGGGCATTACTGCTGAGCACGTAGTAGAAGCTGCTAAGGCTTCTATCGAAGAAGCTCGCGCTTAAGTAAATAAGCGAAATAAAGCTTGATGTATCAAAATAAAATTGATATGTCACAAAACTAGAAGTGCTGACGAAACACTTCGCAAGAAACAGCGACGGCGTGTTGATGCCGAGCTACCGTTGGTTCGACATCAACCGCTGTTTCTTGTAAAAACGCCAAACTACCGACGTGCCCCAATTGGTGGAGCACAGTGTTAAGGAGATAACATGACTGAAGCAACGCAGCGCACCAGCGATTCCGGCGTTTCTATTTGGTTGGACGATTTGTCCCGTACCCGCATTGAGTCCGGCTCTTTGCAGGATTTGATTGCTAATAAGAATGTTGTTGGCGTTACCACCAACCCATCCATCTTCCAGAAGGCTTTGAGCCAGGTTGGCCCATACGATGCACAGCTTAAGGAACTCGGCAAGGTCGACGTTGAAACCGCTATCCGCGAGTTGACCACCACCGACGTTCGTAACGCAACCGATATCTTCCGCGAGATCGCTGAAAAGACCGACTTCGTTGACGGCCGCGTCTCCATCGAAGTTGACCCACGCTTGGCTCACGATACTGCTAACACTGAGAAGCAGGCTGAAGAGCTTTGGGCAAAGGTTGATCGTCCAAACGTTATGATCAAGATTCCTGCAACTTTGGAAGGTCTTCCAGCTATCACCGCTACCCTTGCTAAGGGTATTTCTGTGAACGTAACCTTGATCTTCTCCCTCGAGCGCTACGAGCAGGTTATCGACGCCTTCATCGAAGGTATCGCTCAGGCTGCCGCTAACGGCCACGACTTGAAGCACATTGGTTCCGTGGCTTCCTTCTTCGTCTCCCGCGTTGATACCGCTGTTGACAAGCTCCTCGAAGCTAACGGCTCTGCTGAAGCTAAGGCTCTTGAAGGCAAGGCTGCTGTTGCTAACGCTCGCTTGGCTTACGAACTCTTCGAGAAGAAGTTCGCAGCTGACCCACGTTGGGCTGAGCTTGAGGCCAAGGGTGCTAAGAAGCAGCGTCCACTTTGGGCTTCTACTGGCACAAAGAACGCAGCTTACTCCGATTGCAAGTATGTTGACGAGTTGGTTGCTGAGCATGTTGTTAACACCATGCCAGAAAAGACTTTGAACGCTCTTGCTGATCACGGCAACGGCGCTCCTTCCGTCAAGGGTACTTACGAAGAGAGCCACGCTGTTATGAACAAGCTTGCTGAGCTTGGCATCAACATCAAGGACGTTACCGACAAGCTTGAGGCCGACGGTGTTGCCGCCTTCATCAAGTCTTGGGATTCCGTGATTGCTGACGTGCAGTCCGGCATCGATCGTGTAAACGCCTGATTTGATTAATCAGTAATAAATAAACATAAACCGCACATGTTCGTGGATTAATTCACACATGTGCGGTTTTTTTGTTTGTGCAGCACTCCAAACACGAGGAAAACTCCCCACAATTGGAGCGCTCAAGCAGACTAACCAACTGAGAAAGTAACGGCGATTACTTGCCAGAAAGAGTTTGCCAGCGAGATTTGGTTAAAACGTTACGATGGCGCACGCGAGTTTCGTGCATAAGCGATTAATTCACACATGTGCGGTTTTTGTTTAACTGCGGTTAAAAACGTAGGTAGTAGCTCGACCTTTTCCACAAACTGAAATATCTCCTCTACTAACTAAATCAGATAACAATTGCTTAGCCTTGGTACTACCCACGTTAAGAATATTTTGCACTTGCTCACGCTTTATTGTTCCATGATTATGTACTGCTTCAATAATCTTTTTATAGCAATCGTCAACGCTCATACGTTTATGCGAGTTATTAGAATCTTGCGAAAGTGAATTTGTAGTAAGTTCTGAATTATAAGTACCGTTCACTAAATTCAATGAATTAGCATTAAGTTCAGTTTTGTTTTTTGAAGAACCAGATACAAAGTTATTCTTATCGCTTACAAAAAATTCAAGAGTAGTACGGTCTGGATTAAAGGACTCACTTAACATTGGATAGCGTATTCCAGCCCAATCACAACCAGCTCTCATAGCATCAAATCCGCTTCCAGCACGTTCAACAACAGAAATCAGCGCGAACATTTTAAGCAGTGCTGGATTCCGAGAATCAGAAAAACCTCCAGCTAAAGCCACTTCTACAGGCATACGTAAGCAACCCGGGTTTGCAAAAGAAAGCTTAAAACCATCATTTGCGCTATTTGTTTCTATAGAAGATTGTGAAGAACCATCAACATCAGTACTCACAGCATCATCATATGTAATAACAGTGTTACCTCGCATATAATAATCAGCATGAATCAACGTGTTTGCAAGGGCTTCTCTAACTGCCATATGCAACGGAGTATCATCAACTCGTAATGACTGCGAATTAAGCAAAAATGGTACATCAATTTTACGAGAAAGACGCTGCCATACAATACTCCAAAAATCATAAAGATTTCCACTCCACGAACCATCCGAGCTGACAATCCTATGACTCCACCTACTATCAGCATTGGTAATTTCTCTGTAGTCGAGAAAATAGTACGGAAATTCCGTAATAATGCACCACTCCTGACCAAACATTAAAAGACCCGATCGAGTAGGATGCAATTTATTCGACTCGTCTTTTGCTAACGCTCCGATTCTCATAAGAAATTCATCTGTATCAAGCGTAAGCCAAGGATGTTGAGGACGCACTGCACTTAGCATATTGCGGTAAGAGCGCACAGTCTCCATATCAAAATCGTCAACACTGTGTTGCAACAGTGGAGATTGATCCATAGAATTTACGCTCGAACCATTGTCTCTGACCATCGCTTGATACTCTTCTTGCGAACATTTGTAGTCGCCTTCGAAATTACGACGATACGTACCGCCTATAGGATTTCCATTAATATAAATCGGTTTATCAGAACGATTTGCTCTTGGAACGGTTATGCGAATAATAGATTTGTTATCATCCATCTGTTCAATAGAMATATTTTCTTNAATAAAATATCAACAAAACTTGTAAAAAGTGTTGCGTAATGACGATATTAGACGCTATAGTCCTAGGGTATGAACGACAACGATCAACAGTATGCAACAGCTGACAACAAAGCTACTATTGCTGAGCCAGCTTTTCGTTACAACGCGCAGCTCGCACAAGATATTGAGCAGCGCTGGCAAAAAACCTGGGATGAACAAGGCACGTTCTGGGCTGCTAATGTTAAAGGCGATTTGAAGGGTGGCGAAGGCAAGCTTGCTGACGGTCGTCCTTCTTTCTTTGCAATGGACATGTTCCCGTATCCTTCCGGCAAAGGCTTACACGTTGGACATCCTCTTGGATATTTGGCAACGGATGTTGTAAGCCGTTACCATCGCATGAAGGGTGAGAATGTTCTTCATGCAATGGGTTACGACGCTTTTGGTTTGCCAGCAGAACAGTATGCTGTTCAAACTGGTCAGCATCCGCGCATCACCACTGAGGCAAATATTGCTAATATGCGCAGGCAGTTGCATCGTATGGGCTTGAGTTTTGACGATCGTAGGTCTTTTGCAACGATTGACACAAATTATGTGCGTTGGACGCAATGGATTTTCTCGAAGCTTTATGACGCTTGGTATGACACTAATTTTGTGCGCAAAGACGGCGGAAAGGGTTCTGCTCGTCCGATTGCTGAACTCGTTGATGAGTTTAAGAGCGGCAAGCGCGAAATTCCTGGTTTTACAGGCAAAAAGTGGGAAGAGCTTAATAAAGTAGAGCAAGCGGATGTATTAAACAATTTCCGTATTGCTTATATTTCTAAATCTCCTGTAAATTGGTGCCCAGGCTTGGGAACTGTGCTTGCAAACGAGGAAGTTACTGCAGAAGGTAAGTCTGAACGCGGAAACTTCCCAGTATTCCAGCGCAACCTTCGCCAGTGGTCCATGCGAATTACCGCTTACGGACACCGCTTGGTGGAAGATTTGAACACTATTGATTGGCCAGAAAAAGTTAAGCTTATGCAGCGAAACTGGATCGGCGAATCTCACGGTGCATCTGTGCACTTTGAAGTGCCATGTGCGGACGGCGAAACGCGCGATTTGGAAGTGTACACTACTCGTCCAGACACGCTTTTTGGTACAACGTTTGCGGTTGTTTCCGTAGATCACCCAATTCTTGAGCATGTTCCAGAAGCTTGGGGTGCGGACGTTCCAGAAAGCTGGAAGGGCGGTTACGCAAGTCTTAAAGAAGGCTTGGCAGAGTATCAAGCTCAAGCTCGCGCGAAGACTGCTAAAGATCGCACGGAAGATGCAGGAGCAAAAACCGGCTTGTTTACTGGTCTTTACGCAATTAATCCTGTAACTGGAGCAAAACTTCCGCTGTTTGCTGCTGACTACGTGCTTATGGGTTACGGTACAGGCGCAATTATGGCGGTTCCTGGCGGCGACCAGCGCGATTATGATTTCGCAAAAGCATTCGGTTTGCCAGTAATTTACACTGTTGAGCCTTTGCCTGATTCCGAAGAAAAGTTGGCAGATTACGAAGGTAAAGCTCCGTTTGTTTCTCACGACGGAATTGTTATTAATTCAGCAGTAGAACATACGCACAAGCTTGGTGACGCTTTGTCTATTAACGGTTTGCGCGTAGACGAAGCTATTAAAAAGGTGACTACTTGGCTTGAAGCTGCAGGCGTAGGAAAAGGTAGGGTTTCTTACCGACTTCGCGACTGGCTGTTCTCTCGCCAGCGCTACTGGGGTGAGCCATTCCCAATCGTTTATGACGAAGATGGTGTTGCTCACTTAGTGCCAGATAGCGAGCTTCCAATTGCATTGCCGGACGTTCCTGATTATCAGCCAAAAACTTACGCTCCAGACGATGCAAATTCGGAGCCTGAAGCACCTTTGAGCCGAAACGAAGATTGGGTAAAAGTTCAGCTCGACCTTGGCGATGGCGTAAAAACCTACTATCGTGACACCAACACTATGCCGAACTGGGCTGGTTCTTGCTGGTATTACATGCGCTACTTGGATCCAAACGATGCTGAGCATATGGTTGACAGCGATGAATACGACTACTGGATGGGCACAAACCGTCCAGGCAAAGAGCATGTTTCTGGCGGCGTTGACCTTTATGTTGGTGGTGTAGAGCACGCAGTTTTGCACTTGCTTTACTCGCGCTTCTGGCATAAGGCGCTTTACGACTTGGGTTACGTGGATTCTGCTGAACCATTCCACCGCTTGTTTAACCAGGGTATGATTCAGGCTTACGCTTATACGGATGAGCGCGGACAGTACGTTCCTGCTGACGAGGTTGAAGAAGGTGCTTCAAACAGCGCTGGTGAGCCAACCTTTACATGGCATGGCGAGAGCGTGAACCGCGAGTTCGGCAAAATGGGCAAGAGCTTAAAGAATATTGTGACTCCAGACTACATGTACGAGAACTACGGTGCAGATACGTTCCGCTTGTACGAAATGAGCATGGGTCCGCTTTCTGAATCTCGCCCGTGGAATACGCGTAACGTTGTTGGTGGCATGCGATTCTTGCAGCGCTTGTGGCGTAACGTTGTGAACGAAGAAACCGGAGCTTGCGTGGTAACCGACGACGCACTCGACGAGAAGACGTTGAAGGTTCTTAACAACACAATTGCAGAAGTGACTGTGGAAATGGAAGCAATGCGTCCAAATACTGCAATTGCTAAGCTGATTGTGCTTAACAACCACTTGACTTCGCTTCCTCACGTGCCGCGAGCAGCTGTCGAGCCGCTGGTTCTTATGCTGGCTCCAATTGCGCCGCATATTTGCGAAGAAATGTGGAGCAAGCTTGGACACGCAAAGTCGATTGCTCACGCAGATTGGCCTGTTGCGGATTCTCGCTACGTTGGTGAGGATACTGTTACTGCAGTTGTGCAAATAAAGGGCAAGGTTCGAGCAAAGCTTGAAGTTGACCCAAATATTGACGCTTCTGAGCTTGAAAAGCTCGCGCTAGAAGCTGTAGCTGATCGCTTGGGCGGTAAGGCTCCGCGCAAGGTGATTGTGAAGGCTCCTAAGATTGTGTCTATTGTGCCTGACGAGAGCTGAGTCGAAGCTAAAGTCTGCTTAATTAATGCTGTATTGCGCGATTTTTCGTGCTTTACAGCATTTTTTGCTTTTAACCACAGGCGCATATTTTTGTTGCGAAGTGTTATAAGTTGCCCAATAGTTAAGTTAAGAACTTTAAGAGTTGGGGGATTTATGGAAGACTTTGAGCAGAATTTTGGGCAGAATCATGAGCATAATTTTAGGCTTAATAAGCCTGCGTCTGATTTGCCTAGGAGACGAATTGCAACGTCTTTAGAAGAATTTTCTAACAGCAATTTTGATAAAAATTTTAGTGACGACTATTGCGAAAAAGCTTGTAATTCTTTTGATGAAGAAATTATAAGTAGAAAAACTCATCCTAGATTTCACATGAAGCCTGTACATACGCTTGCTTTAATGCTGATACTAGTTGCGGCTCTTTGTGCAAGCTTGACAATGCTTATTTCTCAATCCTTAACATATCAACGAGTTCAGAACGAAAAAGCAGGCGCGTTTGCAATAGAAAACGACGATACTAGTCGCGAAAAGCATTCTTTTAGCGATTTAAAAGGTAACAATAAAAATGATGATGAAGAAAAAAGTGTAAGTAATGAACTCGACGAAAACAGCGGAGGTGACGGAAGTAAAGGCAACAGAGGAAGTAAAGGTGATAGTAACGACAAAAGCGACGTGAGCAACAAAAGCGACAGAAGTAATAAAAGTGACAGAAGTAATAAAAGTGACAGAAGTAATAAAAGTGACAGAAGCGACAAAAATACTGCTTCTAATCAAAGTAGCACTGGCAGAATCAATATAAACACGGCAACGCTTGATCAACTAGAAACCTTAAAAGGAATCGGTCCCAAAACTGCTGCGCGCATTATCGCTCAGCGTAAAAGAGTTGGTTATTTTCGCAGTTTAGAAGATTTGATGCAAATTAAAGGAATTGGGCCTAAAACCTTGAATAAATTCCGTGGGAATGTTGACGTCAAATAGGTGAATTATGCGAGAAAACGTAGAAAAAGTAGAAAACGTTTCTGGAAGTCGTGACTTTCGTATGATTCCTGTTGCTGCAGCGTGCTGGGCTGGGTGCTTAATTGGAAAATTCTTATGCGATTTTACTATAATTTATTGCATTTCAATAGTTTTATTCAATGCAACTATAGTTTCGATTTTTATATTTTGCAAAAAATTTAAGTTTTTTATATGGCGTAGAACAGTTTTAGTGATAATAAACGCTTTTGTAGCTGCGTTCATGCTTTCGTACATAACTCAATATGTGATATCTGGTGACGTTATTATGCGAGAAATACGCGGCAATAATCCTACTAAAGCACTGTATTCTCGAGGAAATAATGCCGGGTGTGCACATTTTGCAGAATTTACAGTAGTTACTCCTGTGCGCTCGTCTAGAAGTTTTAAAGGAGATTGCCAAGCTAATGTTCAAGTGCATAAGTTTGATGCGCAAAAAAGTTACGTTCAAGCGCGACTGTATGCGTATTCGCCAATATGCAAGCAACTTAGCTATGGTTCTAGCCTAAGCGTTCCTGTTAGCGTGAAAGCTTCGAGATTTGATAGTAGTAAGCCTGAATTGCATGTAGAAAAAACTCAACGAAATTTGCATGTTGTACAAGACTCAGACTTTTGGCACAAAGCCGTTAGTAATTTGTGGAAATCGTTTTATGACGTAACAAATAAGCTCGATATGCAAGGCAGAATGTTGGTTCCTGGAGTAACTGTTGGCATGCTTGGGCAAGAATATGTGCCAGTAGAGGATGCAAGTTCACTTGAGCCTGTCGACGAAACTTATGCGAATATGACACGTCAACATTTTCAACATGCTGGAATCATGCACGTTATGGCAGTTTCAGGCGGACACTTTTTGCTACTTAGTATGATTATTCGCAAGTTTTGCGCACGATTACTGTTGGCTCGTTGGGCTACATCTTTAATACAAATTACGTTGCAAATTGCTTTGGCTGCGATAGTTTACCCTTCTGCATCTGTGCTTCGAGCGTTAATTATGGGAATAATATCCGCTGTTGCGTGGTGTTGCAAACGTCCATACCAGTCAGTTAGTGCTTTAAGTTGGACTGTTATTGGAGTGTTACTAGTAAACCCTTCGTATGCTTGGGATTATGCTTTTGCTCTTTCTTCTGCAGCAACTTTGGGAATTGTTGTTATGGGAGTGCCGATTTCTAAAACGCTTGCAAAATATATGCCATCTTGTGTTGCTTCTGCGCTAGCTATAACGCTTTCTGCACAATTTTGGACTATGCCAGTGCAAATTCTTATGCAACCGGAAGTGTCTTTTATGTCTGTGCCAGCTAATCTAATAGTCGCTCCTCTTATGGATTGGGCAACAGTGTGCGGCTTAATTTCACTAGTTTGTGCGAGCTTTAACGATGGATTATCGCTTATTTTCGCAAGAGCTTCATCAATTGGAACAAGCTTTATGCAAAAGTGCGCGTGTTGGTGCGATGAAGTATCTTTTGGCGTGTTTCCATGGATAAAAGGTGCTGCAGGAGCGTGGGCAATGTTGTGTGCAGAATTTGTGATATTGGCTTTGTTTATGCTAGCTTTGCGAGCTTTTCGCAATAAGTATTATGTTCAAAGAGCTAGCATAATTGGTCAACTGTGGTCTGCTTCGGCAAAGCGAACATTACGAGAAGCAGAGAAAATTTTCGAAGAGTAGCAAACACGCACGCATATTCGAATGCAATATTATGATGGTTAAGAGTTGGTTGGTTTAAGGAGCATTATGGCAGCAAATAATAAGCGCGCGCAACGCGTTATGCCAGTTACGCTGGTAGTTGGAGGTGACGCTTACTTAAACGAGCTAAATGCTCGAAATGTGCGTGAAAAAGTTCAAAAAAGTGCTCCGGATGCTGAAATTATTGAACTTGATGCGTCAACTGCGGATCAGTACGCATTTGACGAAGCTGTAGGTCCTTCGCTTTTCGGTGACGGAACGATTGTAATAATAAATAATTTGCAACAAGCAGACGAGTCTTTAGTGGACGCAATCGAAAATTTCTGCAAACAAACGCAAAATAGTGAAAATAGCGAAAATAATTTTGTAGACTCTTCTGCAACTTGGGTTATTGCGCGTCACGAAGGTGGGCTTAAAGGAAAGTCTATTATTACGCGCCTTACGAAAGCTGGCGCAAACACAATTACAGTGCCGGATCTTAAAAAAGACGATGCCAAGCTCAACTTCGTTATGAGCATATTTGAGCGTCACAATCGAAGCGTTGAGCCTCAAGCAGCACAACGTCTTGTGTCAGTTTTGGGAAGTAAAACAGGGGAGCTTGCAGCATTATGCTCGCAATTATGCTTCGACTATGACGATAATCCAATAACGCTTGATATTGTCGACCGATACTTGATTGCAGATCCGCAAGTTACCGGCTTTTTTGTTGCAGATAAAGCTGTTGCAGGTCATGCAGGTTCTGCTGTGCTTGCAGCAAGAACTGCAATTGCTCAAGGAGTTGACGCCATAGCATTAATAGGTGCTTTGGCTGCAAAAGTACGCGTAATTGCGCTCGCAATGGCAATTCGCAACGGCACGATTTCTAGTGCTGAAGCGAAAGTAAACCCGTGGGCTCTTAAAATGGCAATGCGTCAGCTTGCTGGATGGAATAGTGCAGGTGTTTCTAAATGTTTGCAATCTTTAGCTTGGGCGGATGAGCAGTGCAAAGGCGGATCTAGTGATGCGAATTATGCGCTTGAAAAATGTATTATGCTCATTGCGTCTCGAGGAAATTAGAAAGCGTAAATTAAGAATCGTAAATTAAGAATCGTAAATAAGAAACGTAAATTAAGAACTGCAAATTAGAAAGATTGTGTTAAGTATGAAAGAAGAAACGGTGTCAGAACAGCAAAAAGTGTGTACTGTGCCTACAGATACTGATATGCGCGAGCTTGGTAAAGCTGTGGCAAAACTAGTTAAAGAAGGCGACGTTTTGCTGCTTTCTGGTCCTCTTGGAGCTGGTAAAACAACGTTCGCTCAAGGTTTTGGTGCAGGGCTTTCAATTAGTGAGCCGATTGTGTCTCCAACTTTTACGATTGCGCGCGAATTGCATGGCACTTTTGCGGATGGTAAGCCGGCGACGCTAATTCACGTTGATGCTTATCGTTTGGGTGGCGAAGATTTTGCTCCGGGGCAAGATGCTGTTTCGCGTTTGCTTGACGAGCTTGAATCTTTGGGGCTTGACGAAGCTTTGGAAGAGCCAGGAGACGGCACTGTTGTGCTTATGGAGTGGGGTGAGCAAATGGCAGGAGTGCTTGCTGCTGAGCGCTTAGAAGTTCATATTGCAAGACCTATTGACTCTTCGCAAGTAGACGATTTTACTAGCGATGGCGAGCGAATCTTAACTTTGAAAGCTGTTGGCAAGGATTGGCTTAATCGACTTGCAAAATTGTAATTAGAAATACGCGAGTAAATATCGCAACAAATAAATCAAGTTGTGCTAAGCGAGTAAGCTAGTCTGGTACGTGACTTCGAGGAATGAACATGAGTAATACGCTGATTATTGACACATCATTTGGCTCTACTGTTGGAATTGTGGGCCATGAGCCGATTGTTGAAACCGACTCTCGCACTCACGTGGAGCGTTTACAAGTAAATATTGCAAAAGTTGTGGAGGACGCTGGGCTTAAGCCTTCCGATATTAAACGCGTGGTTGTGGGAGTAGGTCCTGCTCCTTTTACAGGACTTCGCGCAGGATTAGTTGCAGCAAAAGCGATTGCATTTGCAAATAATGCTGAAATTTTGGGGTGTGATAGTCTTCTTCCTCAAAGTTTGATGATGCGTTCCGGCGCGTTCGAAGAAGCTCGCAAAAATGGCGTTATTTGCAAGGATTTGCTACTAAATATTCCGAATTCTGTGGATTCTTGCGACTCTAATATTCGTCACTACGTGCTTTCACTAAATGATGCGCGTCGTCGCCAAGTGTACATGTCCTTATACGACAACGAAGGAAATGCGCTAATAGATATGGATATTGACTATCCGCAAAATGTTGTTGCTCGTGTGAATGAGTATTTAGCAAGCAAAACTAACGAAAATTATTGCGTGGATGTGCTCGGACACGGTGCTAAAAAATACGTTGAAGATTGGCGAAATATTGCCAATATTGGCGTTATTGCTGAAGTTTCTGCGCTTGACTTGGGTGTGCAAGGCTTGCAAATTTTCGAGCAGTGCGCTGAGAATTGCGTCGATAAAGATGAGCGCGTAAAAGCTGTTGAACCGCTTTATTTGCGCCGTCCGGACGTGTCTGTGCCAAATCCGCTTAAGCATGTGCTTGGCTCTGGCGAAGCGAATAAGGCAAAAGAAAAATAGAAGCGTTTTAACGATTTGAGTAATTATGATTGTTGATATAACGCGTTCTAAATTTCCAGCAGTAGTCGAGAATTGCAATATAGTTCCAAAGTGCGATTTTACTTGCAATGAGTTAGCGCAAAAAATAGCTCCTATTGAAGCCGACTTGTTTGGCAAAGGCTCATGGAATGAGAGCATGATTTCGCAAGAATTGCAAGCTCCTATGCGCGCGTATTACGCTCAAATCGACGAAAATACGCATACGTTATGCGGGTATGCCGGCTACTGGTTTGACGGCGATGACGCGCAAATAATGACAATTGGCATTGCAAAACAATATCAAAGAAAAGGCCTAGCGTCGGAACTTTTATCAACTATGATCAAAACCGCAGAAAAAATTGGTGCTAAGCGCATGTTGCTAGAAGTGCGAGTTGACAATGTTCCTGCGCTCGTGTTGTATGAACGTTTTGGTTTTAAGAAAATGGGTTTGCGGAAACGTTACTATCAGCCGGAAGGCGTGGATGCGTACACAATGTGCGCTGATCTAACCGCAAAAAATAACGGAACTGAGGAATAACGAGGAATAAAGAGGAATAAAATGAGCGAAGCAATCGTATTGGGGATTGAATCAACTTGTGACGAAACTGCCGCAGCTATTGTGCGCGGACGTACTCTGGTGTCGAATGTGGTGGCATCTTCAATGCAGGAGCATGCGCGCTACGGTGGCGTAATTCCAGAAATTGCTTCTCGTGCGCACGCTGAAGCTTTCGTGCCGGTTGTTTCTAAAGCATTGGCAGACGCAAACATGGATTTAAGCGATGTTGACGCGATTGCAGTAAGCGCAGGTCCTGGTCTTGCTGGCTGCTTAGCTGTGGGAGTTTCGGGAGCTAAAGCACTAGCTTGGGCTGCAAATAAGCCGATTTATGGTATTAATCACGTAATTGGGCATATTGCAGTAACACAATTGCAATTCGGCGACGTGCCGGAAGATGTGCTGGCTTTAATTGTTTCCGGCGGTCACACTTCGCTTCTTCACGTGAACGATATTGCTAGAAGTATTGACGTTGTTGGCACAACTTTGGACGATGCTGCAGGCGAGTGCTTTGACAAAGTTGCGCGTTTGCTTGGATTCCCATACCCGGGTGGCCCTCATATTGATAGGCATGGCAGGCTTGGAAATCCGGATACTTTGAAAGTTCCGCAAGGCTTGACGCAAGGTCGTTCTGGCAAAGAGCATCCGTACGATTTCAGCTTCTCGGGCGTAAAAACTGCTGTTGCTCGTTGGGTTGAAGCGCGTGAGGCTCAGGGTCTTGAAATTCCAGTTGACGACGTGTGTGCTTCTTTGGCTAATTCTGTGGCGGAAGTGCTTTCCAGAAAAGCTATGATGGGCTGCGAGCAGTACGGTTCTAAAACGTTGATGATTGGCGGCGGATTCTCTGCTAACTCGCAGCTTCGTGAGCATTTGCTGGCTTGCGGCGAGGAGCATGGAATTGAAGTGCGTTTGCCAGAGCTCAAGCTTTGCACAGATAACGGTGCGATGGTTGCAATGCTAGGCGTGAATTTGGTAGAAGCAGGAGTTCGTCCTTCTGCTCCTGATTTTGCAATCGATTCTGCAATGCCTCTTACCACTGTGAGCTTATAATAGTAGAAATAATAAAAGTCGTTTTAAAGTTGCGAGGTGTTTAGTGCGTTCAGGTAGTTCGCGTAGCGGAGTGTTACGAGTAGGTGAGAAGATTCAGTTCACTGATCGTAAAGGTAAGCGAATTACTGCACAACTTATTGCAGGCGGATTTACACAAACTGAGCACGGCCTTATTTGTCACGACGACGTGATTGGCCAAAGCGAAGGCGTTGTAATTACTACTGTTAGTGCAAAGCGCGAATCTCAGCAAAATAGCGAAAATCAAGAATCTAAAGACCTTTCAAAATCTGGCAATAAGCCTTGGAAAGCAGCTCGCGCTATTGGCGGCTGGGATTATGTAGTTATGCGACCGCGCATGGTTGACTACGTGCTTTCTATGCCTAGAGGCGCGCAAATTATGTATCCGAAAGATATTGCGCAAGTAATCGCTTTAGGAGATATTCGTTCTGGAATGCGCGTTTTGGAGTCGGGCGCTGGCTCTGGTGCTATGAGTTTAAGTCTTTTGGACGCAGTTGGGGAGTGTGGAAAGCTTACTACGATTGAGCTTCGCCCGGATTTTGCGCGCATTGCCGAGTCTAACGCAACTTTGTACTACGGAAAGCGCCCAGAATGGTGGAATTTGCTTACTGGCGATTTTGATTCTGTTGCAAAAACCTTAGATGCGCACAGCGTGGATCGCATTATGCTAGACATGCTTGACCCTTGGAATCGCCTCGAGCAAGCTCATCGAGTTATTGTGCCTGGAGGCGTGCTTGTTGCGTACGTTACGACTACTACGCAAATGTCTCGCATGGCTGAAGCTTTGCGAGAAAGTGGCATGTGGACTGAGCCGGAGATTCAGGAAACATTGGAACGCACTTGGAAAGCTCAAGGTTTGGCGGTTCGTCCGGATCATGCGATGATTGGCCACACTGGATTTTTGATTGTTTCGCGCGCAATGGCTGAAGGTTTTAGCGCTTTGAAAAAGCGTGAGCACGGTACTAAAGATACTGTGAGCGATATTGACGATATGACAGCAGAAGAGCGCGCTGAACAGTTGGAAGACTTGTCTTTGCGTGATATTTCGGATCGTAAATTGCGTAAAGTTTTACGTGATTTAGACGTGCAGCTTGCGCAATTGCCGGAAGATTCGCAGTCGCAAGATTTGCAAGATTCGCAGTCTGCACAACAATCAGCGCTTAATCAAGCTAAGTAGGAGAGCATTATGGCATCACCAATGAAAAAGCTTATGAAGAAAGCACATCATAGTAAGTACGTTTTGTTGCTGATGCGTCATGCTAAAGCTGAGGCTCCTCAAATGGGTGACGACTGGGGTCGTGGTCTTACAGATAAGGGCTTGAAGCAGGCGAAAATTATGGCAAAAGGCTTGGAATCTTTGAAGCTTGTGCCGGATTATATTGTGTGTTCTAGTGCGAATCGCACTGAGCAAACTTTGAAACGCATGTTGAAGCGTTTTGGCGACTCTCCTGTGGTTGAGTCGCGCAAGAGTCTTTACGATGGCGGTATGCAATCTGTTATGGACGAGTTGCAAGCGATTCGAGGCGATGTTCATACGACGATGATTGTTGGGCATGAGCCGACGATGTCTATGGCTGCGCAGTGGCTTTCTTCGCCTGATTCGGATCCGGATGTGCTTGGGGCGATGCGTTTGGGGCTTGCTAATGCGTCTGTTGTGGTGCTTGTGTCTGATCGTCCATTCGCAACTTGCGGCTTGCGCGGTGCCACGGCCCTCGCAATCCTCACCCCCAAATCCTTTGCATAACCACACGAAATTAAGCATATAAATTAAGCTTATAACGACACCCCAAGTTCTTGAATGACCGCATTCAAGCATTTCTTTGCTAGGCTAAAGCGAGTCAAAGAAATTTTTTGGAGGATGTATGTCTGCGGTTTTTACTTCTGTTTCCGGTTTCCCACGTATTGGCGCTAATCGTGAGTTGAAGAAGATTATTGAACGTTACTGGAAGCAGGATGCTTCTTTGGATGAAGTGCGTGAAGTTGCTCAGTCTTTGCGAGCTAAGCATTGGCGTTTGCAAGCTGAAGCTGGGATTGATTTAATTCCAAGTAACGATTTTAGCTACTATGATCAAATGCTCGATACTGCTATTTTGCTGGGTGCTGTGCCTGAGCGTTATCGTAAATTGAATTTTGAGCATGCTGAGGATACGCTTTTTGCTATTGCGCGCGGCTATCAGGGTGAGCGCGGCGATGTGACGGCGTTGCCAATGAAGAAGTGGTTTACTACGAACTACCACTATATTGTTCCGGAAGTTGTGAATCCGGAAGGCTTGCATTTGGCTGGAACTAAGCCTTTTGACGAGTTTTTGGAGGCTCGCGCGCAGGGTTTGGAAACGAAGCCTGTGCTGATTGGCCCGTACACTTTTTTGAAGTTGGCTCGTACTCCTGAAGCGCAGGAGTTGAAAGTAACTGAGTCTGTGATTTCAGCTCTGGCTTTTGCTTATGCGAGTATTGTTAAGCGTTTTGGCGAACTTCACGCAACTTGGCTGCAATTTGATGAGCCTTATTTGGCGCTTGATAAAGAGGAAGGCGATTTGGAGCTTTTTGAAGCTTTGTATAAGCCTTTGCTTGATGCTAGGAGCGCGGAAGTTAAGATTCTTCTTAACACGTATTTTGGCAATATTGCTGACGCTTACGAAACTGTGAATAATCTTGGTTTTGACGGTGTTGGCGTTGATTTGGTGGAAGGCAAGGAAGAAAATCTTGCAGCCATTGAGCGTTATGGTGTGAACGAAAAAACTACGCTTTTTGCTGGCGTTGTGAACGGCCGCAATATTTGGCGCAACGATTATGCTGTGAGTCTTGGTTTGGTTGACGCTTTGCGTAAGAATGTTACGGATCGCGTGGCTGTTTCTACTGCTTGCTCGCTTCTTCACGTGCCTTTTAGCACTGCTGGTGAGGATGCTTTGGGTGCGGATGTTTTGCAATATTTTGCTTTTGCTGTTGAAAAGTTGCAAGAGATTCGCGATATTGCAAATCTTGCTGCAGAAAGTGACGAAAGCCGCAAGTCAAGTAACGTTTTGGCTAAAAATCAGGCTTTGTTCGACGGTTCGCGCGTGAAAGCAGATTCTGCTGTTGCTAATCGTCTTGCTAATCTTAAAGATTCTGATTTTGTGCGATTGCCGGAAAGGGCAGAACGTCAGCGTTTGCAAAAGGAAGCTCTTGGCTTACCGGATTTGCCAACGACTACTATTGGATCTTTCCCGCAAACTAAGGATATTCGTAACGCTAGAGCTGCTCTTCGTAAGGGCGAGATTTCGCGCGAAGCTTACGACGAGTTTATGCGCAATCGCATTGCCAAGTGCATTGAGCATCAGGAGCAAATTGGCTTGGATGTGCTTGTTCACGGCGAGTTTGAGCGCAACGACATGGTTGAATATTTTGGCCAGCATTTGCGCGGCTTTAAATTTACGAAAAACGCTTGGGTGCAGTCTTATGGTACTCGCTGCGTGAAGCCTCCAATCGTGTGGTCGGATGTTTCTCGCGAGTCTGCGATTACTGTGGCTTGGAGCGCTTATGCCCAAAGCTGCACGAAGCATATTGTTAAGGGCATGCTTACAGGACCTGTGACGATTCTTAACTGGTCTTGGCCTCGCGAGGATATTACTCACGAGCAGCAGACTCAGCAGTTGGCTCTTGCTATTCGCGATGAAGTGTTGGATTTGGAGCGTGCGGGTATTCGTGTGATTCAGATTGATGAGGCTGCTTTGCGCGAAAAGTTGCCACTTCGCCGCTCTGATTGGCATAAGAAGTATTTGGATTGGGCGATTGCTGCTTTCCGCCTTGTTCATTCTGCAGTTGCTGCGACTACGCAAATTCACACGCATATGTGCTATTCGGAGTTTAATGACATTATTCGCGACATTGATGCTATGGATGCGGATGTGATTTCTTTTGAGGCTTCTCGTGGCGACTTGGTTGTGCTTGACGCTATTCACGACGCGCATTTTGAGACTGAGGCTGGTCCTGGCGTTTACGACATTCATTCTCCGCGCGTTCCTGGTAAGGCGGAGCTTGTGGAGCGTATTCACGAGATTTTGCGTAAGATGCCTGCTCAAAAGCTTTGGATTAACCCGGATTGCGGTCTTAAAACTCGAGGCGACGCTGAAACTTGGCCAAGCTTGGAGAATCTTGTCGCTGCTGCTAAAGAGGTCCGTGCGGAGCTTTCTAATAATCAGCAAAGCAACAAGCAAAGCGGAAATCTAAGCGGCAATGTAAGCAACAATCTAAATAGGGGGTGAGCTATGCCGTATAAACCAAAGTTTTCGCTGGAAGTTTTTCCACCTAAGCGCACATCTCCTATTGGTACGATTTACGATACTTTGGATGGTTTGAAGGGTCTTGACCCGGATTTTATTTCGGTTACTTACGGCACTGGAAAGCTGCAGGATCGTACTGCTACTGCGCGTATTGCTCATACGATTCGCTCCGAATATGGCATTGACGCAGTTGCTCATTTAACAGCTCGCTACCTTGATTATGATGCTGTTGATGAAGCTTTGGAAATGTTTGATAATGCTGGCGTTTCCGGCGTTTTGGCTTTGCGCGGAGACGTGATTGCTGGCCAGGAGGCGGCAGGCGTTTTTGAGCACGCTAGTGACTTGGTTTCCTACATTCGTTCAAAGCGTCCGGATTTGCCTATTTTGGGCGCTTGCTACCCGGAGAAGCATCCGGAGGCGGAAAGTTTGCAGGCGGATATTGATAATCTGAAGCGCAAGGTTGATGCTGGTGTTACGCATTTAATTTCGCAATTATTCTACGATAATGAGGATTTTTTGCGCTTCCGTGATTTAGCTCGTGCGGCTGGCATTAACGTGCCGATTGAGGCTGGAGTAATGCCTGTGGCGAACGCTTCGCAAGTTAAGCGCATGACGAGCTTATGTGCGTCTCGAATTACTTCGCAAGTTTCCGCAATGATGGATCGTTGGGGGAGTAATGCTGATTGCTTGCGTGATGCTGGCAGTATTTTTGCTTCTCAGCAGATTAACGATTTAATTGCAGAAGGCGTGGATGGCATTCACTTGTATACGATGAATCATCCGGGTATTGCTCGAAGGATTTGGGCGAATGTGAAGCCGCTTTTTACGAAAATTGGGTAGGTGGCAGCGTTACACAAGTTTTTGCTTACTGTGGCGCGAGTTTTGGGGGATTTCTCTCCTCGCAAGTTCCCGTCCTTCGTCGCTCTGGCTGTTAAAGATTTTACTGTCTGCTTTGTTCTTAA
>NZ_LXJL01000040.1:0-8693 GCF_001641215.1 Gardnerella sp. 30-4
GATTTACACAAATATTTTACACTAAATTTGGCAAAAAGATTGAAGTGCATATTGGTAAAGCAATAATAAGTGCAGAAATAACTAAAGACAAGAATCCACGCCATCCGAATGGGTATTTGTAATACGAAGACTTGCGTGTACGCAAATAAAAGCCGCGCTCTTCCGCTGCTAGCGCAGAACTATCTGCTTTACGCACTGAAGAAACCAAAAGAGGCACAATAAGAGGCATCATAAGTTTTAATTTTTTAAATGGATTTTTACTATCGTATTCAACTCCGCGAGCCATTTGAGCTTCTGTGATTTGAGACATTTCTTGCGCAAAAATAGGCACAAAACGAACCGCAGTAGTTATAGTAAAAGCATAACAATATGGAATATGCAAATATTGGACTACAGCATTTGCAAGATCGTTTAATTTAGTTACTGTTAGCACTGTAACAAGAGGAAAAGCAAAACAGAACAAACGCAAAGAAGCTTTCGCTCCAATATCAATACCTCTTAACGTAAACCATAGAAAAATATAGTTCCCACTTTGAGCAATAACAGTTTGTAGCAAAAACATTACGCAAGAAATTATTAGCATAGCTTTAATAAGGCCAAATAATGTTTTAACAACATGAGTAAAAGCCATGCCAACAAAAATAATAACAGCTAGCGCAATAAGTACAGAATACTGTTTAGCAATAAATACGCTTATTACAATACTCGCAGCAAGAATTAGCTTCGCAATAGGGTTTGTGCGGTGAAGGAATGTGTTGCCTGATTGATATGTTAATAGTCTCGTTTTCATAAATATCAGATGCCTTTATTTTACTTCTAACTATTCTGCTGATTATGCTGCTTATTCTGACTAAGTTTTGCGATTTTACCAAAACGCAACGCTTCAACTAATTCTTTTCGCGTATACAATCCATAGCATTGCTTAAAACCGTTAGAAACCAAACCTTGGCAAACAGCACACAATAATGGTGGATATAAAGAAGCAGCTGAGCAGACATCTGGTTTTTCAAAAACATCATGCGCCGAACCATCAATAATAAGCTTTCCATCATTAATCGTTATAAGTCTAGTTGCATAATCAAGCACAACTTCCATATCATGACAAACCATAATCACGCAACAACCGTGAGCTCGCAACTCCTCAACCACTTGCATAATTCTCACGCATTCATGGTAATCAAGCCCACAAGTTGGTTCATCGAGAACAAGTATTTTAGGACGCGTTACGACAGTTGCAGCCAATGCCACCATTTGTCTCTGCCCTCTAGAAAGCATGAATGGACTGTCAGTAGGATTTAAGTCAAGTTTCTCAATAATTTCCATTGCATGCGTTTTCGCTTGACTAGAATCTTCACCAATTAAAATACAGCTCAACTCTACTTCTTCAAGAACAGTCTCTTTACATAATTGATGATCAGGATTTTGGAATAATGTCGCAACATATTTTGCTATTTGACTAATTCGCAATGGCTTGGTGTCGATACCGTCAATTGTCACACTACCTTCAGTAGGTCTTAGTAAACCGTTAATAATTTTTGTAATAGTAGTTTTTCCGGCACCGTTTTTACCAATTAATGCGATCAATTCACCAGCATAAGCATCAAATGAAATATCTTTTAGAGCCTTGACATCATTTGCATAAGCAAAACTCACATGATCTATTGAAAGGCATGGCTTATCAATATTATTAACTGCATTGTTAGCTCTTTTAGAATCTTCTTTATTAAGTTCTAAATCAGCTTCTACATCATACACATCATCGCGATTAGAAAGTTTAAAATAATCAGAACGCAAAGTTTTAACAATAGTATTTACAGTCTCATCAACGCCAACACTAAGAGGTGCTGGATCGCAAATTTGTTCATCTTGCAATTGTTTAAGCAATCGCGTAGTACGTGGATAATTAATACCTACTTTACGAAGTAACTCTATATCTTTAAGAGCTTCGCAAACAGGAGCATCGAGAACAAGCTCACCTTTAGAAAGCACTATAAGACGCTTGCAATATTCACTTAATAAAGCTACTTTTTGCTCAATCACTACAATAGTAATACCAAAGTTTTTATTCAAATCACTTAAAACATCGAAAATCATACGTGAAGAAACTGGATCCAGCGCACAAGTAGGCTCATCTAAAACCATCACTTTAGGCCTTAAAGCCAAAATAGCAGCTATTGCGACCTTCTGCTTTTGACCTCCAGATAGCGTGTCTAAATCACGATTTCGCAAATTGCTAATACCAACAGTTTCTAGTGCATTTGCTATACGCTCAGGAATTTCATCGTGCGAAACTCCGAAGTTTTCTAAGCCAAAAAGCAACTCATCTTCAACGTTTGCAGCAACCATTTGCGCATCAATATCTTGAATAACAGAGCCAATTAAACAAGCAATATTAGTGAGCTCAAGAGTAGTAGTGTCATGACCAGCAATTCTGACAGTTCCGAAAAACTTTCCCGAATAATGGTGAGGAATTGCTCCAGAAAAAAGTGAAGCAAGAGTTGTTTTACCAGACCCAGAAGGTCCAATAATTCCAACGAATTCACCTTGATGAATACTAAGGTTTACTTTATGAAGAGCATAGTTGCAATTATCTTCATTGTCTTTTTTATCTTTATTTGCAACACTTTCATCACTATGAGTATCGTAACGAAAAGATACATTGCTTAATTCAAGCAATGGCACTTCTTTTACTGATTCATCACTTTTTTTCATAGGCTCTTTACACGGTTCGGCAGAATCAACTAAATGATTATCTGCAACATATTTTTCTTGCTGAGACATAACATTCCTAACTCTAACACACCGAGCAAACGCTAAAAAATTAATAACACAAAAACACAAGTTGACATCAATCATATTAGACTGATGCCAACTTGCTTTTATACCTTTATATTTATACTTCTATKWYTTCTTACTCTCTTGAATACTATGAAACTTTGCAAACAATATTATCGAAATTAAATCCAATGGAAAGCAAACTTGACATTTACTTTCGAAACGATTATCTTATATGTAAAGCTAGCTTTCCATTAGAAAGGAGAATGTAATGTGAAAAATAGACTTGAACAAATTAGAAAAGAAAAAGGCATAACCCAGGAAGAACTTGCTGACGCACTCGAAGTATCAAGACAAACAGTCGGTTCTTTGGAAAATGGGAGATATAACCCGTCAATCATATTGGCATACAAAATTGCTAAGTACTTTAATTTAACAATCGAAGAAATATTTATTTACGAGGAGGATAAAAAATGAAAAAACAAAAAACCCAGAATTTTTGGTACATAGGTTATGTAATAGGTATTTGCGGATTAATTCTTGCACTGACTCTTAAACTGAATGAATCCGTCGAAATTGTATTGTCAGTTGTTTTTGTTGTGATTATCTCACTTTCACACGTAAAAATCATGCACTATAAGATGATGAAAAAAGACCACACCTACAAAATAAATATGAACGATGAAAGAAACGAGAAAATCAAAGATAAAGTAAATGCAACAATGGCATTCATACTAATGCACCTAATGGGAATAATTGCCATAATTGCATTTATCACAAAAGCATATTTACCAGCTGCTCTTTTAGCTATTTCAGTCGCCTTTTCTCCATTAATCATGTTTTTTATCAACAAATATTATGAGAAAAAATATTAAAACCAGACCCACCCACCCATTTACTACTTATTACGAAGCAAACCAACTTTCATAAATTCTTTATCTCCAATACGGAACTTTTTACTATTAAACGCCACTCCCATAATTCTGCTAATAATATACTCATCAGTTATAAGCACGAAATACTGCTTATCTTTTTTATCCACCAAATAATACTGATCAGCCCCAAGAGTGGCAACAGCTTTACTGAAATCATATATGCCAAACAATGGCAATCCTCCAAGGAGAGTAGAAAACCATCCAACAAAATTATCCACTATCTTCTCAGATGAACTGTTATAAGTCTTAACAACAGTTAGCATATTGATTTCTGAGTCAGGATATTCATCTAAGACAATCTGCTCTTTAATTTTCGACTTCTTAAAACTGCTCACCCTACCGTCGAAACAATATTTATTGAGATTAATAGGCTTCTTAGTAATAGAAAAATCAACGCTATTGTTCTCATCCAAAAGATAATCAACGCTCACGCTTAGAGCAGATGCAATAAATTTCAGATTCTCGATATCCGGCAAACCCCGATTCGTTTCCCATTTTGCTACAGCAGCACGAGATACCATCAATAATTCCGAAAGCTCCTCCTGCGTCAACCCAGCTTCCAGACGAGCCTTTCTAATTTTTTCTCCCAAAGATATAACGCTACTCATAACACAACTCCTTTCAAATCACTTATTACACATCATGAAATTACTTGACGGAAACCAAATTAGTATTGAAACATTTGATTTAGATACCGCCTAATTACAAACTAACAAATAATTTACAACGGAAAAAGAAACAAGGTGAAACACTATAGTTACCAATTGTAACAGCATAAGAAATCAAATAATGTAGGGAACTTTTTTACGATTTTTACACTAATTTGTTCCCTAAAACATAAGCAACTAAATCAATAGGCACTCGAGTAAGAAACAGCCAAAACACGCTCAAAAAACCGCTCCAAGCCAGCCTAAAGCCGTCGCATACTAAACTTTTTAACGATAGAAAAAGCTATCGTTAAAAAGTTTAATTTTCTAAAACCAAGCTTACCTCACGGTTTCCTATCATCGTTCAAGCTCCTCAAAAACATCATCTATCGGATAGCTATCACTTTGAACCGCCTGATCATAGCCTTTAGCTATCAAAGCATTAAACGTTTTCTCATCCATATCATCTTGTGCCGGAAGAGACTTTGGAATAGTAAGCGAAAACGGAATACCCTTATTAAGAATGATTTGACGATAAAACATGTCAATAGCCGTAGCCCTAGAAATTCCAATCGTTTCCAAAATCTGCTCAGCCTGCTGCTTAATATTTTCTTGTATTCTCACATTCACATTCGCTGTCTTAGTAACTGCCATATAAACCAACCTCCATACACACATCATAAAATACTGTATCGCATATCGCAACACATTCCACTTGTTGCTTCACAAACGTATACAGTATGCAATTACAATATGAATTCAAGCCCAACAATCCACCATCAGTAACGTCTCAACGAACGCAACTCACAGTACTTTTGGATTCTTATAATATTCATCAAAATTAATTACCTTATCGAATACATCACAATTAGTTTGCGCGTGCAACACAACTACAAGCTTGTTATTCCTCGTTTTAGCACATCTAATAGCTCGCACAATTATTTCACGTTCACTACAGCCATCAGCATCAGTTACACTTTTGAACGTCTCATCCAACATAATAACAGTTCGCTGTTGAGCACCAATACACTTTGTGAGCGACGTGAAATCTGGAGCAACAATAGCACCATTATCATCAAATAAGTAATCTTCAATCAGCATACAATTCTGAGTATTGTTATAATCAAACCAATCTCGCAACAATACTGATTTACCAGCACCACTAGCGCCAATAATAGCAACTGAAGAAATATCACTATCAGCAATGGTATTACTAAGATTCTGGTATGCTAATTCATTCCTCTTATACGCTTGCTGCTTACGCTCATAATTTTCCAAGCTGAAAACTCGTTGAGCAGTCTGGGTCAAAACTCCTGAATCTTGCAAAGTTTCAATCACATTTTCCAAGCTTGACGACAGCATTACCACAAAATACAACACAGCACTAGCAGAAGCAAAATTCATTGATGATACTGTAAGCATATAAAGTATTGAAAATTCCAATATTAAAGAGAGACTTTGCATCATGCAATTTCTCACTGTGTAAATATTGATAAAACGACGCATACGCTGCCAATACTTATTTTCTGACGAAGCATAATGATACTTGCGCGAACTATCAAAAATAGCACCTTGCGGTAAACTTCGCGTTGATAATAACGACGATAATGCTCCTAAGAACTTATCGCGATATTGTGCTTGTTTATCCGCAGCCGTATTGAGTAATCGCGAACCGGCATACCATATGAGACAAGATAACGGCACCATAATAATCATTATGTATACGTACTGCGGTACCGCAGCAATTGTCATAGCAAGAACTATTACTGTTTGAACAATAACAAAAATAACGTGTGCAATAGCACTCGGAATACTCATCTGTAAGTCAGAAAAATCATCCCCAAGTCTACCTAAAACATCACCTTTATTATCAATATTTGAATACTTATGCAAACGCATAATCAAACGATTATGCAGTTTTGTAAGCCGCACAATTGGCACAGCATATACAGGAAAATTAAGAGCAATAATACCAACGACAATAAGCAAGCTTGCAAACAATGCAGAAGACTGAAGCATATTTAAGTTGGTGTTCGTAGCAATATTCTCTACAAACATTAACTCAGCAAGAACTATAAGTACTGTTGCTATCGGCAAACAAATAATACTAGCGGAGAACAATTCGCGCACAGTTCTAATGAACTTACCACGTGATTCTGCACCTGTAGGAATTTTCGATTCCACACAATCCGCTTGCATAGTTTTATCACTACCAGTATTCTGCAAATGATTTTCTTCAACCACACTATGCGTGACTTGCTTAGAGTTGTTACCATAAAACACACAAGGAATATACTCTGGATTACGTGCAAATAAAACAATATGATGAACTTGAGAACTTAGCATGGCTTGTGAAACTGTTTCTCGAAGCTCTGGATTTAACACAGAAAACACGTCATCAAGCACCAAATATTCCACGTCTTGAGCAAACGCCATAGCAAGCACCATGCGTTGACGCTCACCAACAGATAACGTTTCAGGATTATGCAAAAACCTATCCGCAACCTCACGCGACACATTAAATAAACGCAAGAAGTTTTCATACTTCCGACGAGTATCATCGCTCGCAATATCAAACCAAGCTTCAATAAGCCCCTGCGACATAATAGGATTACAAGGCACCAATATTTTACTACTGCTAACAATAGACTCATACGCATTCAACGCCGAGCCAGCTTCTTTAGACAAAAGAGCGAACTTATTATCAAACACAACAGAATCAGAAATATTAGTAGCATCCGCACGAGTATTCTTCATAGCATTTTGCTCTAATTGCACTAAATCCTTGTCCATTGGAAGAGCAAGCCGAATCACGCGATAATTCACAATATTATTCTGCATGGCACCATACAAATATTTAATCGCAAAAAGAATTCCAACATTAAACAACGCATTTGGAAAAATAGTTACATGAACAAGAACAACACCAGCAAGCAGTAATGTCAACCCACCTTGCTCAACAATATTACTCAATAATTGAGGAAATATGCGCTTATACAACACTCTTTCTTCTGCTTTACGCGCATCTTCAATCGCCGTAATACCAACATTATAACGATACACTCTTGAAGCGTGAGGAAGTTTATCAATAATCTTACTGAGAAGATTACGACGTTTACCTTCTAAATCCACATAGTTCTTCCACAATACGCCAATCCAACGTATAAGAAACAAATTACCAACACATAAGAGAACTAATAGTAAAACCGCTACAATACTATTCTCGTGATATTGAACAACACAGATAGCAAAAAGAATAATAAACTGCAATATTGATAACACGAAATCAACACCATAAGCTATCTGACTTATCTGATTTGGATATGTTAATGCCGAAGACTGCAATGTTTCATCATCATTATTCTGAACAGATAAACGCACAAAACGATGGAAAGTAAGCTGACGAAACAAAGCGATAAGAAGCATCTCACAACGATCTTTAGCAATAAAACCCAATGCTTGTAAGAAGAAAGATAATGCCAACTTAAACGCAACAAACCCTTCAAGCAGCGTCGAAGCAGAATGCAATGATCCCATTGTATAAATAAGCAACAACATTCCAGCAAGCTGTATCAAACCAGTAATAAAAACTGATAACACCTGCGGCATAAGAACTATAAAATATACTAAAGTACCTTTTGCACGTTGATGATTCGCAACGAACGAATCATAACGAGACACAACCCTATTTAACATATACCTCCAACATACATATTCATTCCAAACCCTCTAATCTACAAGTTTCATTAACTAATTCATCATCAGGGAAACGCTTCAAATCAAGTGCAAAATATTACTATTTCTTCTTATAACCTACGGCAACATTACCTGTTTTATTAATCCCTGGTACTTTAAGAACATTAGAACTTGACTTGTCTTTTAAATCAAATTTTCCAACCAAAAATAAAGCTTTAAGTTCTGGACCAGGTAAATTGAACGATGAGTCAACTAATTTGATGGGCTTATCTCCAAGAGTGACTTTAGACAAATCATAATGAGAATCAAGAATATCCCGCGACACAAAGAGATACAACTCATCCTTATTCATATAGTTTTCTGGTATACGAAACTCTTCTTGAGACACTGCTACCGTTTCCCAATGATACGACGCAAGCTCCGCCTTCTCCTCATCATCAGCACATCCAGCAAGAGAAAAGAGAAGCCTAGCAGCAGAAGCATAACAAGACAACTTTGAAAAATGTTTTTACAAAAAATAGTTTTACTTCTCATAACACTACTAGCCTCCTTTTCGTTAACACGACTCTGTATCAAATGATCATAAAACAGACTATTAAGTAAACAAGATCTACCATTCACTCTGATTACTGTAATAATC
>NZ_LXJL01000041.1:0-8221 GCF_001641215.1 Gardnerella sp. 30-4
ATTTAAGAGAAAATTACACTATTAATATTTCACACGATTTTTGGCATTGGAGTTGTTAGTGAAGATGTGAGATTTACCTGCACAACTCCAGCTCCAGCGTGAACTTCCACTTTCTTCAATGTCACAGTGCGCTCTTCAGCAGGCTTATGATCGTCGTCAGTCATAGTTGCAGGAGATTTAACAGCAACTAGTGCAAGACTGTTAAAATCAACGCCAGCATTCGCGCACAAATCCTCAGCTGCAGATAATGAATCTTCAAAACCAGCTTTTTCAATCACACGTTCAGTTGGAACACCGTAAGCTTCTGCACACAGCAAGTTAACGCGATCCAAAAGCGCTTGGCCTCTGCGACTTTCTGGAACTTTCGTTTCAACATCATCAGTTATTGCAGACACAAAATCGTCCAGCTGATTTGCCAAACCATCGCCACCATCGCGGAATAAATTGCCAACAATAGGCTTTCTGAATCCTAAAGACTTGGCTTGTTCCAACAATTCAGGCACTTGATCATCCTCGCCTTCCCACAAATTAATCAACGGGAACGTAGGGATATTAAGAGATTCCAAACGAGAAACATGGAATGGGTAACGCCAAGCCAAAGTTTCGTCATCTCGCCAAGTAGTTGCGCGAGTAACTACAACTGCAGCAGCAGGCCACTTTGCACCAAACTCGCGAGCAGCAATATCTAACCACTTTTGAGCACCAGCATCCGTGCCATAACCTGCTTCCACCACTACAACATCATGCTCAGCGCAAGCCATTTCAACGCTTACAAGGCTTGGAATACCAAGCGAAACGTTCGCAAACGGGCCGCAATGGACGTAGATTGGAGAACCATTAATCGTCTCAGTTTTAGCAGGCTTTACAGCGTCGGCAAGAATATTGGTGATTCGCCACAAATCCACAAACTCACCAAACTTAACAGGCTTACCGTCTTTTGTGCCAGCAATCATTGAAGAAACACGATGAGAAATCTCGTCCATACTGCGCGACAACACTACGATTTGCATAAGCTCGCAAGTTGGCGTCAAAACAACGCGCTCAGGAACAGTCCCCTTGCCAAAATCAACAGCAATGCTTCGCAAAGATCGCGAAGGAACTTCACTAACTCGAGGAACTAAAATAGTATCAAGAACACCCTCGTCGACTGCTTTTTCCGCAAACGACACAAGCAAATTCTGCGCGCAAGCAATAGCAGCCATTTCACCACACAGGCCCCAGTCAATCAACTCAGGGTGAGAAAGCGAAGACTTACCGCCACCACTTGCACCACCTTTAGAACCAGCAGCCGTAATGCCCATGCTTGGCTGACGAAGAACTGCAGCTGCGTCCACACCGCGCTCACGCAATGCATCAACTAACGCAATAGTTGTAGTTGTTTTACCTTCTCCACGAGAAGCTTTTAAAGGAGTATCAGCAGTAACAAGCAGAACCTTACCGCGCTTCCTAGGCTCCTCTGGATGTTGCTTTAAATAATCCAAGTACCCAAAGGCATCAATTTTTTTAACCAAACCGAATGTTGTAGTGTATGAATCAAGAATGCTCATGTACCCCTCTTTCATAGGCATATTGGCACAACTATGCATGCGGATAATGTTAATTACATGATTCATACTATACGATTGTTTGTTCGTAGCATAGCCACCACACGCAATATCTATACGCGTTATTATCAACGTCTATAGCAAAATAACAAAAGATAACAAAAATGCCTTCCGTGTGAAATAAAAAGTTCATTTCTTAGGAAGGCATTTAATTTTTAATTGTCGTGTTTGTGTATGAAGTTTGGAATTGGCATAGGGATATGATGATGCACTGGCGTGTGCGCTCCCGAGTTTGTAGAAGAGTTTTCGCTGCTAACGGCTTTTGCAGCTGCTTCCGCAGCCCACTTGGCATACTCGTCTAAATCATCTTCGTTTGAAGCATCAACGGCATCATTTTCTTGATCTGTGTCATTCTCTTCTGGAAGATATGTATCTTCCTCATAGCTTTCGCTCGACGCAAATGGATCGAAGGATCCTTGTCCGGGTTCGCTGGAATTAAGTTCCTTAGCAAGCTCGTCATAATCCGTATCGGTCGTCAGGTATTTGAGCTTACGGGCAATTTTCTGTTGCTTTGCCTTCTGTCGTCCGCGGCCCATCTGACCCCCTCTAAAAATTAAGTAACAATCAGTTCATCACACAAGAGCGTACCACTTAACCGCAACCGAGTATATTGTCTGTGTAAACTTTTACCATAAAAGCCATATTTTCAGCGTAAAAATACGCACAATTAAGGAGCCTAAAATGCCGGAAGAAGCACAGGTTACAGCTGCTGGTAATGAGATGAGCGCAAGCTTCCTTGCAGCGCGTAAACGTTCAGATGCAACGCTTGAAAAGTTAAAAGCTAGCCCTTCGTCTTTTACTATGCTTACTGGAGATCGCCCAACTGGCCGTTTGCATTTAGGACATTATTTTGGATCTATTCGTGAGCGTGTTGCAATGCAGCAGCGCGGAGTAAAAACTAATATTATTATTGCAGATTATCAAGTAATTACTGATCGTGACACTACTGAGCATATTGAAGATAATGTTTTGAATTTAGTGCTGGATTATATGGCTGCCGGAATTGATCCTGAAAAAACAATGATATTTACTCATTCCGCAGTTCCTGCAGCAAATCAGCTTATGTTGCCTTTCCTTTCGCTCGTTACAGAAGCAGAATTACACAGGAATCCTACTGTAAAGTCGGAAATGGAATCATCTGGACATGCTTTAACCGGATTGCTCCTTACGTACCCAGTGCACCAAGCTTGCGATATTTTGTTCTGCAAAGCTAATGTTGTGCCGATCGGTAAAGATAATTTGCCGCACGTTGAAATCACTCGTACGATTGCGCGCCGTTTTAATGAGAGATACGCAAAAAAGAATCCAGTGTTCCCAGAGCCAGCAGCAATTTTGTCTGATGCTCCTGAAATTCCAGGATTGGACGGACGAAAGATGAGCAAATCTTACGGTAATTCGATTATGCTCGGAGCTACTGCCGAGGAAACTGCCAAATTAATTAAGAAGAGTCCAACTGATTCTGAGAGGATGATTACTTTTGATCCAGTAACTCGTCCGCAAGTTTCTGCGCTTCTTACTACCGCAGGTTTAGTTACAGGCAGGGATCCTAAAGAGATTGCTGAAGAAATTGGCAACGCTGGTGCTGGCGCATTGAAAGCTTACGTAATTGAAAATGTAAATAATTTCTTGGCACCTCACCGTGAGCGTCGTGCAGAACTTGCAAAAGACATGGATACTGTTCGAGACATTTTACATGACGGCAATAAGCGTGCAAATGCTATTGCAGAAGAAACGCTTTCCCAAGTGCGAGATGCTATGGGAATGAAGTATTAATTAAATTTCAATAAGTAAAGTAATAAAAAATAAAGCCGCTCGCAAGAAAACTTGTAAGCGGCTTTTTGTTAAAAATTAACGGGCTGAAACTTAGAACATCACACGTCGTAACGCCAGCTTTTATCTGTAATAACGCGTGCTACAGCAAGACCAATAGGTAAGCAAATAATTACCATGAAAGCGCGGAAAGTCCAGTCTAACGCCGGAAGCGTGTGGAATTGACCAAGATAAAACATTGCGCGATACATATAAAGTCCAGGAACCATAATTACGATAGATGGAACCGTAAGACCTATTCGTGGATAACCCAAATATTGAGGCGCTAATCCGTGACGAACGATAGTTCTCCAAGCAGAAGCTAGCAAACCTGCCAATAAAGCACCGCTGAAAGCTGCAATTTCGGCAGCAACTCCAAAATCTGTCATAGTTAAGCGAAGAGTATCTGTAATAGCGCCAATAATGCCAGCAACTATGCACATGCGTTGTGGAGAATTAAACAGCACTGAGAAGCCCCATACTCCGGCAAAAGCTGTAATAAGTCGAAGAACTGTGTTAAGCCAAGGGTTTAATCCGAGAGGAGGGAAGCCTTGAGGATTGAGCTGTACAAGGCTTGCAACCGTCCATCCTGCAAGAGTTCCCATCAAAATAATCGCCATTGTGTAACACAGTCGTTGAATTCCTGAAGGGAAATCAATTTTTGCAATATCTAAGCCGCCTGTAATAAGAGGGAATCCAGGAATAACAAACAACACTGAACCAATATATGCAGTTGTATGATTGAGCGCGCTAGGGTCAAAGAAGCCAATAAGACGTAAAGCCCCAATGCATGATAGTGCACCTATTGCAACAGCTACGAATGTAACTACAAACTGGTTTAGATGCTTCATAAACATTCTGCGACGAATATAGTGACCAATTCCTGCACCAATAAAAGCACCAATCATGTCGTAAATGCCGCCGCCAAGCAAGAACGCAAAGGATGCGCAAGCAACTGCCGAAGCAAGACCAGCAAACCACGGTTTGTATAGCGGTTTCCTATTTTTAATCAAATCAAGACGGTCGTGTACTTCCCTAACTGTAAGAGGATGATCATTTTTAGATTCGTCATTACTATTAGATGCGTTTACGTGCGAAAAATGTTCAGCGTAAGCACTTTCTGGCTGCAATGCAAAAATGCCGCGTGGTTTTTCTTTTTTTATAGCTTCTTGCAACGCTTTCTTTTTTGCAATTTTAGTAGCATTTTCTTCAGACTGCTTAGCTGTTTGTACAATGGTATGTTCGTCGTCGCTCGCTTGCAATGTGTCAACTAATTCCTTAGAAACAGCAGCTTTAGAGTGATATAAAGAATCGTTTCCAAGCTTGACGTTAAACCAATCTGCAAAATGTTCTAGAAGCCAAATGCGCTCAGTGTTAACACCTGTGGTTGGAAGATCTACAACTTCAGTAATTCGCTCATGCTTATCAGTACAAGTTGCTTCAATATCTGTGAGATTCACGTCCGCGCGCACATGTACACCCATTGGTTCGCCGATTCTGTGCATAAGCTCGCGAACTCGGTAGCTTCCTGTGCCTGCTCCTAAACCGAGCGCACCGACGCGAATAATAATACTCGATTTCGCAGCAATTCCTGCTTGCGTAACTGGCTTATCCCAATCTCGCTCAACATCGTCCATATCGAGTGGAATAGCATGAGTATGAAAACGCCCAGAAGGTTTTCCGACTATATGACCAGTCGAAAGAATTTCAGGCTTATCGCAATCGCAGTTGTTGATGCTGTTGTTGTGTGTATTATTCTCAATATTATTCTCTGCTGTACTCACAATTTTTTAGTATACGCAACCCCGTTGCCGAGTTATATTTTGTTGATAAATCAGCATTCTTTACTACGTCCGGTGGTAGTTTCACAATTAACTTGGTATCTCGCTGGAAACAAGGCTGTGGGCTTGCAACTTCTGACCTACATAACCGCGGAGGAGCCGCGGAAGTCAGACGACCAAGCAACCTTAGTCTGGCGTAAGGAGGTCTGATGGCAACAGAAAATCAGCAGGTTACTCCGGCAGACGCAACTATTGTTACGTCTGGTTTAGGGCGAAAAGGCCCAGAGGAGCGTGACCTTCCAGCATCACTTAAGCAAGACATGGATTTGTGCTTGCATATTCTTCGCGATGTTCTTGGCGAATTTGATGAAAAATTATTAGCAGTATTCGACGATGTGCGTTTGAATGCTGTAGAAGCTAGTGCAGCTCATTTTGCGCAAATGGTAGACGCAAAAGTAACTGCAGATGATGGCTTAAGTAAAGCTGTTAGCAAGCTCAACGGAATGAATTTGCACGATACGCAGCTTTTAGCTCGTGCTTTCGCAACATATTTCCACTTGGCAAATTTGTGCGAGGAAAATTATCGTGTTTCTGTACTTCATCAGCGTGAATGTGAAGTTGAAGATTCGTTGCCGGTTGATCCAGTTAATGAACTAACTTGTGCTTATCACAAGTTGCTTACTGAAATGAGCCCTGCTGAAGCGAAAGAATTGCTCGCAAAGCTTGAGTTCCATCCTGTATTTACTGCGCACCCAACCGAAGCTCGTCGTAAAGCCGTTGCAGGTAAAATTCGCAGAATTTCGCAATTATTAAGCGAACATCATCGTTTAGGCGGATCTGATAAGCGCGAAAATTATCGTCGTCTCTATAACGAAATTGATGCGCTTCTTCGCACTTCTCCGATTGCTTTGAAGAAGCCAACTCCAGTTGAAGAAGCTGACACTATTCTTGACATTTTTGACGCTACTTTGTTTGACACGATTCCAGTCGTGTATCGTCGATTTGACGATTGGCTGCTTGGCAAGAAGGCTGGATTAGTTCCTCCGCGTTGCCCTGCATTCTTCCATCCAGGAAGCTGGATTGGTTCAGATCGAGATGGCAACCCTAATGTGACAGCTAAAGTGAGTCGTCAAGTCGCTCGAAAGTTTAGCGATCACGTGCTTGTGGCTTTGGAGAATCGTACTCGCGAAGTTGGAAAATGCTTAACTATGGAAACGCGCACAACGCCTCCAAGTGTGGAGTTGCTTGAGTTGTGGAATCGTCAGCGCGAAATGAGCGAACAGCTTACAGAAAACGCTTCGGATGTTTCTAACAGTGAGCCGCATCGTGCTGTAATGCTTGTAATGGCTGACCGTTTGCATCGCACTATTAGCCGCGATACGGATTTGATGTATCATTCTTGCGAAGATTTCATTGAGGATTTGCAAATTGTGCAACGCTCTTTGGCAGAAGGCGGAGATCCTCGTGCTGCATATGGTCCTTTGCAGGATTTGATTTGGCAGGCGCAAACCTTTGGATTCCACATGGTTGAAATGGAATTCCGTCAGCATTCTCTCGTGCATTCTCGTGCTTTGGAAGATATTCGCGAACATGGATTGCATGGCGAACGCGGTCCGCTTCAGCCAATGACTCGTGAAGTACTCGATACGTTCCGCGCTTTGGGAGCAATTCAAAAGCGCAACGGTATGCGCGCTGCTCGACGCTACATTATTTCCTTCGCAAAATCTGCTCAGCATGTACGTGACGTATTTGAGCTAAATCGTCTTGCTTTCGCTCATCCACAGGATGCGCCAACAATCGACGTCATTCCGCTGTTTGAGCAGCTTGAAGATTTGCAGAATTCCGTAAATGTGCTTGAGGAGATTATTAAAATTCCTGAAGTGCAAGCTCGTCTTAAGGCTACTGGTCGCAAGATGGAAGTTATGCTTGGATATTCGGATTCTTCCAAGGATGCTGGCCCTACTTCCGCAACGCTTGCTTTGCATTCCGCTCAGGAGCGAATTGCTCAATGGGCTAAGAAGCATGATATTGATTTGACACTGTTCCACGGCCGCGGTGGTGCTGTTGGTCGCGGTGGCGGTCCTGCAAACCGTGCAGTGCTTGCTCAGCCTGTTGGCTCCGTCAACTGCCGATTCAAGCTTACTGAGCAGGGCGAGGTTATTTTCGCACGATATGGCAATCCAATTCTTGCTATTCGTCACGTTGAATCTGTTGCTTCTGCAACTTTGCTTCAGTCTTCGCCAAGTGTTGAGAAAACTAACACTGATATGACGAAGAAGTATGCGGATATGGCTGCAAAACTTGATGTTGCAGCTCATGAGCGCTTCCTCGACTTGCTGCAAACGAATGACTTTACTCCATGGTTCTCCACGGTTACGCCGCTTAGCGAGATTGGCTTGCTACCAATCGGTTCTCGCCCAGCTAAGCGCGGTTTGGGTGCGAAGTCTTTGGACGATTTGCGCACAATCCCGTGGGTGTTCTCTTGGGCTCAGGCGCGCATTAACTTAGCAGCATGGTACGGTTTGGGCACGGCTTGCGAAAAGTTTGGTGACTTGGAAACTTTGCGCAGAGCTTACGAAGAGTGGCCGCTATTCAGTACTTTTATTGACAATATTGAGATGTCTTTGGCTAAGACAGATGAGCGTATTGCTCGCATGTACTTAAGCCTTGGAGATCGTGAAGATTTGAGCGATAAAGTACTTTCAGAAATGCAGCTTACTCGCAAGTGGGTTTTGCAAATTGTCGACGACAAGTGGCCTTTGCAGCACCGTCACGTGCTTGGCCAGGCTATTCGTGTGCGCTCGCCTTATGTTGACGCGCTGTCTGTAATCCAGTCGCTTGCATTACACAAGCTTCGCAACAAGGTAGACAAAGAAGAGCTTAGCGAAAGCCAGCAGGCAGAGTTCATCTACCTTATTCTTTGCACTGTTTCTGGTGTTGCTGCAGGCTTGCAGAATACTGGATGATTTTATAAGTTTATATGATTAAGAAAAGCCTTCGTGCTGCTTTATTAGCTGTGCGTTGGCT
>NZ_LXJL01000042.1:0-7390 GCF_001641215.1 Gardnerella sp. 30-4
GCGATCGTAAAGATGACCGTCGCGGTGGTTTTAAGAAGAATGGTTTTAAGAAGGACGGATTCCGCTCAGAGAATCGCGATAATGATCGTCGCTTTGATCGTAACCGTCATTTTGATCGTATAGATGATCGTCGCGATGATCGTCGCTCTAGAGATTTTGAACATTCTGGTGAAGAAGGTGGCAACCCACGCTACAAGAAGTTTGATGGTGAACATCGTTTTAACCATCGTGACGATCGCAGGGATAATCGTCGTGAGAACCATCGCAATGGCGATTTCCATAAAGATTTTCATAAAGGCTCTAAGGGTGGCTTCCGTGATGACCGCAGAGATGATCGTCGCGATGAGCGCAGAGATAATGAGCGTCGTTTTGATCGTCGTGACAATCGCAGAGATGACCGCAGAGATGACCGTCGCGCAAATTCGCGTAGTAACTTCCGCTTTGAAGATGGTCCACGCCGCAATTCTGACGGAACTGTTTCTTATCCATCTCAAAATCCTTATACAGCACGCCGCCCTGGTGAGCCTAAGATGCCAAAAGGTTTGGAATGGGCAATGCTTTCTAAAGAAGATCGCGAGCGTTTGCGCGGTCTTTCAAAGGAGCATGCTGAAAATATTGGTCTTCATATTCTTGCGGCCTATACTTTGCAAGAAGAAAATCCTGAACTTGCATTAGAACATGCAAAGTGGGCTGCTAAGCAAGCATCTCGTATTGATTTTGCTCGCGAAACTTTAGCTTTTGTGGCCTATCGTCAGGGCGATTACAAGCTTGCTTCTAAGGAATTCCGCACTGCAATGCGAATGAATGGTTACCTTGATTATTTGCCATTTATTGCCGATTGCGAGCGCGGTATGGGAAATCTAGATAAGGCTTTAGAAATTTGCATGTCAGATGAAGCAAAAACCTTAAGAGGAGAAGTAAAAGCCGAAATGTTCCTCGTTTATGCAGGCGTTTTGGCTGATACTGGTCATGCTGATAAGGCTATTGAATTGGTTCATGCAATGGGTCGTTCAAAGGGTCTTCCTGGAGAGTATCGTATGCGTGCAGTTCAAGCAGAACAATACTTCTTGGAAGAAGCCGGTCGTAGTGACGAAGCAATTGAATTAGAGTCTTTGCTTGATAAGCTTGAGCAACAGTATGCTGATGTTGATGACGAAGATATAAATCCTGATGATATTGTTATCGACTATGATTTAGAGCATTTGAATGATGACATGATGGATGAAATTGGCATGAGTGAAGATGATGCTCAATTTGCTCCTGATGAAGAATCTGATGAAGAATCTGAAGTAACTGAAGATTTAGAAGACTCAGAAGAGACAAGTAACTCTGAGAATGCGGATAATACAGATACTATCGAGATGAGTGCTGTTCACGCTGACGAAGAGTAGTTCGTAACATTTGAATATTTGCGCCCGGCTGCTTTTAAGTAAGCCGGGCACTTGCTGCTTTAAGAGTTGATATTTAWAAAATAGGCTTAATAAAATTTGAATCTAAATTAAGTGCAGTGTTTAGCAAACTTAAATGAGGTATAGTATGCAAGTTGAAACGAAAAAGAATTTTTCTTCATGTAATCGTCCGTTAAGCGATGCATTTCGTCTAGCACTGCTTGATTTAGATGGTGTTGTATATCGTGGTGGAAATGCTGTTGAATATGCGTCTGATTCCATTTTGTTTGCGCAAAAAAATGGAATGGCAATTGAATACACAACTAATAATTCTTCGCGTTTCCAATCTGTTGTTGCAAAACAACTGGAAAGTTTTGGTTTAAAAGTAGAACCATGGCAGATTATAACGTCTTCTGTTGTTGCAGCAAGAATGGTAGCTCGCAATGTTGAGAAAGGATCTAAAGTTCTTGTTCTCGGCGCTGAACATTTGCGTCAAGAAGTGCAACGCGTAGGATTAGAGCTTGTAGATTCGTGCGAAGATAATCCTAAAGCTGTTATTCAAGGCTGGTATCCTCAAATGACTTGGCAAGAAATGGCGGAAGTTTCTTTCGCTGTTGAGCATGGTGCAAAATATTTCGTTACTAACCGCGACTTAACTATTCCAAGAGAGCATGGTATTGCTCCTGGATGCGGTTCCATGATTCAAGCTGTTATTAATGCTACGGGTGTGGAGCCTATTTCGTCTGCTGGAAAACCAGAATCTGCAATGTATGATGAAGCAAGGTTTTTGGTTGCTGCTAATGCTAAGCATGATGATTCTGAATGTGAAGAATACACTGAAAAAGACGAGTATGGGAATCCTGTAATTAGTATTGAGCATTCATTAGCAGTTGGAGATCGTTTAGATACTGATATTGAGGCTGGGACAAGAGGAGGCTATGCTTCTTTACTTGTTCTTACTGGAGTTACAGATCCTCGCATGCTTATGCTTGCACCAAAACATTTGCGTCCAAGTTTTGTTTCTAAAGACTTGCGAGGATTAAACGAATCTCATAATGCTCCTGAACGCGTTAACGGTACTACTTTTACTTGTGAAGATGCTATAGCAAGAGTTGTGAATAATAATATTATTGAAGTTAATAACACCAACGATTGCAATGCTTTGAGAGCTGCTTGTGCGCTGGCATGGAGTTTGCAAGATTGCGGTGAAAATATGGAAAATTATACTCTTCCGGAGTTTTCCTTATGACTGTAAATGAGGATTTAAGTAAACTTTCAAATAGCAATATTTCACAACGTTTAGATTGCGCTTTGGTTAAGCGTGGTTTAGCAGAAAGTAGGACAACTGCTCAGCGTTTAATTCGTGCTGGCGTAGTGAGTGTTGACAATCGAAATATTACAAAATCCTCATTTTTAGTAAACAATTCACATGCAATAACAATCAATGAATCAAAAAATACGCAATCTTGTATTAGATACGTTTCTCGCGGAGCGCTTAAGTTAGAAGGTGCCTTCGAAGCGTTTTCTAAAAATGGTTTAACTACTTCCAAATCAACTAAAGCTCTAGATATAGGTGCATCAACGGGCGGTTTTTGCGACGTTCTTTTGCAAAGAGGCGTTCATTCTGTAATAGCTTTAGATGTTGGTCATGGTCAATTACATCCAAAAATAGCTAACAATTCACATGTAATTGAAATGAGCGGTGTAAATATTCGAAATGTGTACGAAGAAAACTTGCCATATAAGCCAAATCTTATAGTTTCGGACGTTTCTTTTATTTCTCTAACGCTTGTTATTCCAGTAATTTCTAGAATAGCTCAATTGCATGCAGATATTGTGCTTTTAGTTAAGCCGCAATTTGAAGTAGGAAAAGGAAACCTTGGAAAAGGTGGAATAGTAACTGACGAAACTTTAAAAATTAAAGCTTTAGAAACAATAAAAAGTTGTGCAAATCAAAATGGTCTAAAGGTTATCTCCTCTTGTGAATCTCCTATTGAAGGAACACATGGCAATACGGAGTATCTTCTTTATGCGCGTTACGAGAAATAAGTTAATCATTGAATGTTTAGCATTTTTCAATATGTATCCTAACAATTACAATAGTAGTAGTTGTGTTTAAACAGTACGAAGGGGCTGTATATGCAGGAACATTTCGATACTAATTCCGCTTCGGCGGCTCGTCGTGCTCTTGTAGTTACTCACGCTAGGATCGATGTTCACAGTGATGTGGTAAATCAAGTCAAGACTCAACTTATTAAAGCTGGATTCGTTGTTGACGTATTCAACAGTGCTTCTGTGTCTGATTTTGCTAAAAAAACTACTCGTATAGTTGACGAAAATACGGAAATAGTTGTGGTACTTGGGGGAGATGGCACCATGCTTCAGGCTGCTGAGTTAGTGCATTGTACTACTGTTCCAATTATCGGCATAAATCTTGGTCATGTTGGTTTTTTGGCAGAATTCGAAAGTTTTCAAATTAATGATGCTATTCGTAGAATTGCAAACAAGGATTACACTATTGACAGGAGAATGGAAGCTCATGTAGATGTTTGGCTTCCTGGTGAAAGTAAGCCTTTAAGTGATTGGGCGTTGAACGATATAACTCTTGATCGTGAAGACAGAGGTCGAATGGTAGAACTTTCAATACGAGTAGACGATGTTGAAATGTCATCTTTTGGTTGCGATGGTGTAATAGTTTCAACTCCTACTGGTTCCACAGCTTACGCATTTTCAGCAGGTGGATCAATTATGTGGCCAAATGTAGAAGCATTGCAATTAGTGCCATTAGCTGCTCATGCTCTTTTTGCGCGTCCTCTAATTATTGGTGCCGGTTCTACTTTTACTATTGACATTCTTAATGAATCGTCTTCTGGAGGTTGGATTTGTTGCGACGGTAGAAGACAGCGTGCGCTCCCTCAGGGATCAAGGATTCAAGTTCGTCAATCAAAAGATGAGCTATTATTAGCTAGACTTTCTGGCGCTCCTTTTACGAAGCGTTTAGTTACAAAATTTGATTTGCCAATAGTTGGATGGCGTGAGCACAATAATAATTCTTTAAAATGAATTATTTAAGTAGAAAATAATATTAAATATAGCATTTATAAAACGAGGTACAGCGTGCTTGAAGAGTTAGAAATACGTAATCTTGGGCCAATTTCACATGCGCTTATTACTCCTTCGTCTCACATGACAGCTATTACGGGCGAAACAGGTGCCGGAAAGTCAATGCTTTTAAGTGCTATCAAGCTTATTTCTGGATCCAAAGCAGAAGTTGCAAGGATTTCTCCAAATGCTAAAGAAGCGTGGGTCCAAGGCATATTTAGTATTCCTAAAACAAGTGAATTAGTAGATGCTGTTGGCAAATCCGGTATTGAATTAGAGCCTTCAGAAAATGACGAAAATAAATCAGATATGTATGTTTCTAGAACAGTACCACAAGAAGGTCGTTCAAGAGCAACAATTTCTGGTTTCGCAGTACCAAAAACAGTTCTTGAACAAGTATGTTCTCGATTGATAGTGATTCATGGACAAAGTGACCAATTACGCATAGCAACAAATTCAAAACAACGCGAATTACTTGATACTGTATCTAAAAATAGTGAATTACTTAAGCAATACGCATGTGCGTATCAAGCGTGGAAAGATGCTAAAGATGCATGTAACCGACTAGAAAATCAAGCGTCTTCTTCACGGCAACGTGCAGATTACCTTAGAGAATCATTAGCGCGAATACGAGATGTGAATCCTTTCCCTAATGAAGATAAGGAATTGCGCGCAAAAAGAGAAAGAATTGAGAATTCTGCTCAAATTGTCAAAGCAGTGAGCATTGCGCTCGCATCCCTTGATTCCAGTCAAATAGATTATGGTGCTTCAGAATCATCTGAAGATGCTTGTTTTCTTGTAGATAAAGCTTCTCAAGCATTACGAAATATTCGTGTAGATGATTCTTTCAATTCTATTGCAAATCAACTTGACGATATTCATGCTCAACTTGACGATATTGTAATGCAGCTTGCTCAACAGTTGGATATCGATGTAAGTGAAAAAGATTTAGATGATTTAAATTCTCGTATTCATGATCTTACTGATTTAACTCGTAGGTGGGGGCCAACATTAGATGATGTACTTGATTGGTCCGAAAAAGCTCAGTTTGAACTTGAAGATTTAGATGATTCTCCTGAAGCTATTGCCAAAGCGCGTGCTAAATGTGCTCAACGATATGATGATGCTCTTAAACTTGCTGAAGAATTATATAAAACTCGTTTAAATGCAGCTCATGATTTTGGCACTTTAGTTAGTGAAGAATTAAACTCTTTGGCTATGCCAGGTGCTCAATTAATTATCACTGTAAATAAGCGTTGCGAAGATTTATCTGGTTCTATTCCGCTTGATGCTAACGGATGTGATGATGTAGAGTTTTTGTTCCGACCATTTCCTGCTTCTTCAGATTTGCCGATGAGCAAAAGTGCTTCTGGTGGTGAATTAAGTAGGCTTATGCTTGCAATTGAGCTTGTTATTGCGAAGTTGACAGATTGCGACGAAGAAAATATGACATTTATTTTCGACGAAGTAGATTCTGGTGTTGGTGGTGTTGCGGCAGTAGAGCTAGGTAAACGTTTGGCTCAACTTTCTCAACATGCTCAAGTTATTGTTGTTACTCATTTAGCTCAGGTTGCTTCTTTTGCAGATGTACAATTTGCAGTACAAAAAAATCTTGTTGAAAATGGCGATAATAGCGAGAATAGCTCTTTTGCTAAAGTTGCAAATACTTCTGTTATTGAGCTTAATGATTTGATGCGTGAACAAGAGATTGCTAGGATGCTTGATGGAAGTGAATCAAAAACTTCACTAGAACATGCTCGTGAACTATTGAATGCAAGTAGAAAGATCATTGATGGATTTACAAAATAATTCGTCTATTGTTGCAGCGATTTTTGATTTTGACGGCACATTACTTGATTCTTTAAGCGTTTGGGATGATATTGATCGAGTAAGTTTTGCGAAACGTGGTATGAGCGTTCCCTCAATCTTTGCTAGTACAACTGCAACAATGAATCCTAGACAAATTGCAGAATATGTTATTAAAAATTACGGATTTACTGATGCTCCTGAAGATTTGATGAAGGAGTGGTCAGATATGGCTTTTGACGCTTATGCTAATCATCTTCCGCTAAGAAAAGGCGCGTATGAATATGTGCATTATTTGCATTCTAATGGTGTAAAGCTTTTTCTTGTCACAACTCTTTCTAAACGCTTGTGTATTCCAGCTTTAAAAAGAGTTGGTGTTTTTGATTGTTTTGATTTTCTTCATTTTGGAGAAGATTTATCTGAAAAAGGTAAGCATAGTCCTAAAACTTATGCCGATATTGCTAATCAGCTTAAAGCAGATCCAGCTGAATGCATAGTTTTTGAAGATTCTGCTACAGCTTTATGTTCAGCTCAGCAAGCTGGTATGCAAACATGCGGGGTAGTTGATAATTCAAACGTAAAAGTTGATTTAGATTCGTCGTTTAATAAGTGTTTAGCAGTATTTTCTGATTTTTCTTTCGCTCCAAAAATCAGCGATATAAGTTGAAAATATGCTATTTGGTTGAGTTGATGAGGTTTCACATACCCCGGGTTTTGTCGCATACACAAGTGCATGCGGATGGCCATCCATCTCGATTTGACGTTACCGCCAAACTCTAGCAGTCTACCCGAAGACTTGAGCGAGCAGCTCTAAAGCGTCTTCTGCTTGACCTTGCTCCCAATGAGGCTTGCCATGCGGCTTACTGTTACCAGAAGCCCGGTGGTCTCTTACGCCGCCGTTTCACCCTTACCCGAACGAAACGTTCAGGCGGTCTATTCTCTGTTGCGCTATCTCTCAGGTCGCCCTGGGCGGACGTTATCCGCCATTGTGCTCTGTGGAGCCCGGAAGTTCCTCAGTCACTCCGAATGAACATTGTGACCGCGGCCATCGTGAAACCTCAACCCTCCTAATTATAGCAGATAATATTAATATC
>NZ_LXJL01000043.1:0-5922 GCF_001641215.1 Gardnerella sp. 30-4
GCATATGCTTATGATATCGGTTTTACTTCACAAATTTAATCAATAACATTATTTAAAAAAGATGCAACTCTGAAGAAAAGCAACTATGATAGTTATTACGCGACAAAAAGCGGTATAGATTGTTGACTTGGACGAGCAGGTCAGCTTAACCGGAAAGGAGCCATCATGGAGAACAGATCCTCTGGCGGTTGGAAGTTCTTTGCACTGCTCTTCGGAGCACTGCTCGCAGGTATTGCTGCGTTGTATGTGTACAAGCAGCATAATCCTGATTATGACCCTTGGGAGGAACCATGGGAGAACAGTTCTTCGCCAATTGACCTAGGGTTAGAAAAAGAAGAGAAAGAAGCTAACGATACTCCTGCCGCTGAGGCATAAGTGACATTTGCTTTATACAGTCCAAAATAAAGGCGATTGCGTATATTCGTAGTCGCCTTTATTTGTAATTACTAAAGAATTGTTGCAAACAAAAGCGTTTGTCTTACATGCAATTTAACTAAAATCTACACAAAAAGGCGGAAACTGATTAACAGCTTCCGCCTTTTATGTAATTTACGCAGCAGTATTACTTAATTGCATGCTTGCGCTTTTTGAAACGCAGTTTGCCCAAGGAGAACGATCCAACGGAGGTTGCAATGAACAACGACAGTAATGCTGCATATTGCGTTGCAGAACCTGTTGCTGCTAATAGATTTTTTGACGCATTATTTTGTTCAGTGTGCGATGCGTTAGAAGTGCTATTTGCAGACTGGTTGTTTCTTTTATTTTCGTTATTACCGATATTTTTAGCGGAACAATCACAATTGCAAGCAGGCGAAGTATCGTTATTTTGTTGATCTTTTTGATTTTGTGTGCCGGCATTATTTGGCATAGTTTGAACGTAAATAATATTCGGCTTGTCTGGAACATTTGAGTGATCTGGATTTGCAGGCTTTTGTGGTTCTGGATCTGTTTGTGTTCCAGTATCAGTGGTTTCTGGTGTATCTGTCACTGTATCTGTGCCAGTGCCAGTGTCGGTTGTTTCCGGTGTATCAGTTTGCGTGCCGGTATCGGTGGTTGTTTGCTTATTGTATTGAACATAATAAACATCATCTTTAATATTGACAGTAGTAGAAGCTTTTTCTACTGGCATAACACTATATCCCTTAATTTGAGGAAGTGTAAACTTCTCAAAAACAGCTTTAGACCAAGGGCTTAACACTTTATTGCCTTTGCTATCAGTTTTAAGAGTACGATGAATCTCTCTTTTGCGAATAATAGTATATTCTGGCTCGCCCGGCTGATCGTGAACTGTTATAGTTTGCGTAATAGTTTTTTTGTATTTTACTTCTTCAATAACAAATGATGCGTTAGCTGTTAAATGAGCGTCATTGTAGCTGTTTTTGAACTTGTCGAAAATGGTATCTGTAATTACGTATTTTTTATTATCTTTCTTTTCTTTTTCTTTTATCCAGTTATTGACTTTTTTCTGAGCTTCCGCAAGAACAACGTTTCGTTGTGCATCTTTATTTGAAGCATCAATGCTTGTGCTGTAGTAGACTACTGGCATTTTGATAGTTGCAAAAGGAGCTTTTTTATCGTCATAATCTTTGCGAGAATGATAGAGGCGCACACAATGGTGGAATCCACTTATATTTTTTATTTCCTTAACAAAGGGTCCATCAGTTATGAAAATTGCGCCGATTCCTGATCTGTTATAAGGCCCTTGTTCTTCTCCTTGTGCCATATTATTGATAATTTTAATAAACAGTGGACTATTCTTATAACTTGTAACAGACTTCCAATCTTTAGCTATTAATGTACCGGTAAGTTTTGAAAACATTCTGTTCATATTGACATCGTGATTAAGCTGCCACTTACCTAAACCAGAGAAGTCTTCGAGATTATAGTTAGAAATAAACATCTGTTGCATATTAGTAACGTTTTTAACATTCCAGTTAGCAAGTGGAGATAAATCTCTTATGTCTGCAGCATAGAACATATCTTTCATAATCGTTACTTTAGCAGTGTTCCAATTCTTCAATGGTTCTACTGATCTCAACTCATAGCATTGTGCAAGCATGCTGTCCATTGTTGTGACATTGTCGGTTTTCCATTTGCTCAAGAATCCAAAATCTTTATCTGGCACTATTTTTAATCCGTTGAATACATAATCCATGTTCGTTACTTTAGAAGTATTCCAGCTAGATAAGTTAGGAAGATCTACCAAAACATAGCATTGAGAAAATAGTTCTTCTAAACTAGTAACAGTACTTACATCCCAATTCTCTATGCCTTTTATAGTTTGAAGTTCCCCATTGTCAAAGAATGTTCTATGTAAACCAGTAATTCTACCTGTATGTAAATTAGCAAGATCAATATGTGTAAGCTTTGTGCTTGCAAACAAATAACTTAAGTTAGTGTCAGGCATATTAACAGGATTGCCATTATGAGAAATAGCAATAGTTTTAGTGTTATTTGTAGTGTCAGTTTGATTTTTATCAATTAATCCAGATAAAGTGTTCTCTGCAATGCTTAAGCTAGTAACACCTTTGTACTTGCTTCCATTAGTTGTATCATCTTTAAGATCTGCAAGCGTTGGAACAACTACATGCTTTTTATCGCCATTGTAAGATTCAATGGTCGCGCTTGTGCCATTTACTGTAACAGTCCATTTACTTACGTCAACTTTGCCGTAAATATTTTCGTCTAATGGTTTAAGAGATTGTAGTTCAGTGTTATTTGTTTGAGTTGTGCTTCTATCAGTTTGTTTCAGGGGGGGGGTATTCGTTTGTTTATTATTTTGTGACTGTTGCGTTGACTGCGCAGTTGCGCGAGAAGTTAAAGCAAAGCTGTTTGCTGCAAAACTAAACAAAAGCGCGAGAGCGCATATAACTGCTGTAATTATGTATGAATACGATAAGCGTATACTCTTCTTCTTCATAAAACCTTCTTTAATAAAGCACGCAACTAAAGGCATGCGAATATTGTTGAAAATACATTGCTATTCTAGGAGTTATTAGTGTCAAATGGTAGGTGCATGCAAAATAAAATAACAATATTTACAATTTCTTCAAAAGATTAAAAATAAAAATATATGCATAAATAACGTAACTATGCAAATAAATAACACTACGAAATAAATAACACTACGAAAAGCAGTAGTGAGTTTAGAAACAATAACGCCTGCGGAAGTACAAAACTCACGCAGGCGTTATTATGTATTGCTATTAGAGAATACTCAATTACTCAGCAACAGGTGTTGGAAGAGCACCAGTGTGCCAAATGCGATCGAGGTAATCTTCGATAGAGCGGTCAGAAGAGAAGTAACCAGAGTTGGCTACATTCAAGACTGCCATGCGAGCCCACTTCATTGGATCGCGGTAAGTTTCCTCAATCTGAGCCTGAATATCCATGTAAGAGCTGAAGTCAGCCATTGCCATGAAGTAATCGTGGGTAAGCCAATCGTTAACGAGTGGCTCATACACGCTCTTGTCGCCGTTGGAGAAGGTGCCGTCAGCAACCATATCCACAGCAGTCTTCAAGCGAGGATCAGACTCATAGTACTTACGGGAGCCGCCGTGATCGTAGCCTTCAGCGTAGAGCTTCTCAACCTCGTCAACGGTCATGCCGAAGAGGAAGAAGTTCTCAGCGCCAACGCGCTCACGAATCTCAACGTTTGCACCATCGAGAGTACCAACAGTCAAAGCACCGTTCAAAGCGAACTTCATGTTACCAGTACCGGAAGCTTCCTTACCAGCCTGAGAAATCTGCTCATCCAAATCGGTGGCAGGAATCAAGTTCATTGCCAACTCGATGTTGTAGTTTGGTGGGAAGAACACAGCGAGCTTGCCCTTGCATGCTGGGTCGTTATTCACCACGCGAGCAACATTGTTAATGAGCTGAATGGTGAGCTTTGCCATAGCATAGCCAGGAGCAGACTTAGCGCCGAAGAACACGGTGCGTGGAAGCATCTTGTCGACGTCGATTGTGCCGTTCTTAATTCCAGCGTACATGGAGATGACCTGGAGGATCTTCATGGACTGGCGCTTGTACTCGTGCAAACGCTTGATGATGGTGTTGAACATGGTGTCTGGGTTGATCTCAAAGCCATACTTCTGCTTTGCGAAATCAACGAAGGCAAGCTTGTTCTGCTTCTTGACTTCAGCAAACTTCTTAACGAATGCCTTGTCGTCAGCCAATGGCTTCAAACCTTCGAGAAGCTCCAAATTACCTTGCCAAGCGTCGGTGCCCAAGCCCTCAGTGATAAGAGCAGACATACGTGGGTTGCTCAAGCGCACGAAGCGACGAGGAGTTACGCCGTTAGTGACGTTCTTGAATTTATCTGGGTAAACGCTGGAGAAGTCCTTCAAAGTGACATCCTTCAACAACTCAGAGTGAAGCTCAGCAACACCGTTAACGTAAGAACCGCCGTAGGTAGCCAAGTAAGCCATACGAACTACAGCACCTTCGCCATTTTCGTCAGCGTCGGTAGCGATGCGCATGCGCTCAACCTGATCCTCAGCAACGCCCTTACCGCGAAGCTCGTTGCGGAACTGCTCGCTGATGCCCTGAATGATCTCAAGGTGGCGTGGCAAAAGTTCGCCGATAAGCTTGGCTGGCCAAACTTCCAAAGCTTCTGGAAGCAAGGTGTGGCAAGTGTAGTTGAAGGTCTTGGTGGTGATACCCCAAGCGGTGTTCCAATCGTAGCCGTACTCGTCCATAAGAACGCGCATAAGCTCTGGAATGCCGATAACTGGGTGAGTATCGTTCAACTGGAAGTTAATCTTGCTTGGGAAGGTGGTGAGATCCGGCTTATCCTGACCTGGATAGAATACGCGGATAGCATCATGAATAGAAGCAGCTACGAAGAAGTACTGCTGCTCAAGACGCAAAGCCTTACCTTCTGGAGTGGAATCTTCTGGGTAAAGAATCTTAGAAATGTTTTCCGCTGCAACCTGTGGCTTAACAGCGTCCAAGTAATCAGACTTGTTGAAGGTGAGCAAATCAAACTCGTCGTAAGACTTAGCAGTCCACAAACGAAGAGTGTTTACGCGACCAGAATTATAACCTGGAACCATGTAGTCAACTGGTACTGCACGAACAGACCAAGCTGGCTTCCAAACGCGCTTGCCGTTTTCTTCTACAACTTCACCACCGAAGTTGACGCGCTGGTCACGACCATAATCAATGTGACCCCATGGCTCTTCATTGCTAAGCCAGTAATCAGGGGTTTCAACCTGCTTACCTTCTTCATCAAAGCGCTGCTTGAAGATGCCGTAACGATACTGGATGCCGTAGCCAAATGCTGGAACGCCAATAGAGGCGAGTGAATCGATGAAGCAGGCTGCGAGACGACCCAAACCGCCGTTACCTAAACCTGGTTCATACTCAGCATCGATAACAGCCTTTGGATCAAAGCCAAGCTTAGTAACAGCCTTATTGAATTGGTCAGTAAGACCAGCGTTCAACAAAGCGTTCTCAAGCTGCTTACCCATCAAGAACTCTGCGCTCAAATAGCCCACAGCCTTGGTGTTGCCATTAACCATGTCATGCTGAGTCTGCATCCAAGAGTCCATCAAGTGACGACGAACTGCGGTAGCAGCGGCAACATACACATCTGCCGTAGTGGCCTGCTCTGGCGTTACACCCTGGGTGTACTTGAGGTGCTCTTGAAGTTCTTTGGCAAATGCCGTCGCAGTAGTTTTGGCTTTCGGCGCGACGTGTTTAGTCATATTTGACTCCTTGTGCCGTTTGATATATTTCCTAAAAGTGTGCAGCCTAAAACTTTGTGTTTAGACAATTAAACCACCACCATTTTGCAGATAACCTTTGCAGATAACTACAAGAGGCATGTGAATGCACACGATAACCCCAAGAATACCACAACCTAGCCCCTTTAAATATTTGTATATAACGTCTTAATACAAATATATTGCTGAAAGT
>NZ_LXJL01000044.1:0-5488 GCF_001641215.1 Gardnerella sp. 30-4
ATGGTAAAGAATGCAGTGTATGGACTAAAGTGTATAAATAGTATTGTTAAAAGCGAAGAAAGTGGTGCATAATGCTTGAAAATCCGCCAAAAGAGGCGAGTTTCTACCATATTGACGCAGACGGTAATTTGATTTTCATTTGTGAAAACACGCCGTTACGTATTCAAGTGGACGACACGCTGGAACGCGCCATCGCTGGTTCACATAAAATTACGAGTAAAAACAGCGATGAACAGAACTCAGCAAACGCTGGCGCAAATTCTATGCAATCTAATGCAACATTGCCTATTTCGCAAATTCAGGCATTGATTCGCGCAGGAGTTGCACCTTCACATGTAGCACAAAAATACAACGTTAGTGAAGCACAAGTTAGGCGTTTTTCTGCAGGCGTTGAAACCGAAAAGCAGTATGCAATTGAGCAGTTCCTTCTAGTACCTGCTCCTAAACAAAGCAATATGCGCACTATTGCAGATTTAATTGAAAGAACGTTAGCTAAAGCACATATTGGCATGGAAACAGTGCAATGGAAAGCAACGCGCAGAGGATTAGAGCCATGGCGAATTACTGCTACTTTCAAAACTGCTAGTCGCACTATTAAAGCTGAGTGGACATGGAACATGCATGACAACTCTGTTACATGCGCGAACCCTTCGTCTAGATTATTGCTTGGTGAAGATGTTAATGCAGCGGATACTTCTAAACAGTCTCCATATGGTGGAGCTTATAGAGACACTGTAAGCATTAATTTCCCATTCAACACTGAAGAGCTTCCAGGAAATTCTATTCGTTCTGCCAGAATCGAACGAGCTGTTTCTCAATGGGAACTTAGAAACAGTGACAAACTTGCAGATGCACAAGCCCAATCTTCCTTCGAAAATCAGGACAATGATTCTGACATACAGCAAGTATTAGAAAAAGGCTATTCTAAGCGTTCTACTAAAACAAATACGCAATTTATTAAAGAAGATAATTCTCAGCAGCCTTCGCTAATACAACCGGATGCTGAATTTATTAATAGAAACGAAACGAATAGCAAAATCGTCAATGAGTCTAATGAAGCGCAAAAATCATTGGCTGCAAAAGTTCAAAATGCTGAAAAAGCAGATATTGTTAGTACGAATTTGCAAAAAAATGCTGCTGAAAGTAATCAAAATTCTGCTAAAAATAATCAAGAAATTAATGCTAATGGTCAAGAAAAATCATCTTCTGAGCACAATAAACGTAAAGCTGGAAGAGCAGCAGTACCAAGCTGGGATGAAATATTATTTGGTGAAAGCTAAATAAGAAGTTTAAAAATAAATTTTTCGCTTATTGACAATATGTGTGACACTCTTAGTAAAATTTGAGTGTCACACATTTTATTTGCTAAGTTGTGATTTATAAAAACATTTTCAATACTAGAAGCAAAAACTCACTAATTACACTAAATCTATGAGGCACGGAATATCCATTTCCATGTGAGTCATTGATCCATGAACGCTAGGTAAACTCATAGCTTTATCAGATTGAATGCGAGAATCAACAATTGTGTAAGCTCCACAAGCTTGCACAATAACATCGCCAATAACAGCCTCTGCCCTGTTGTTTACTAAACCAAAAAGACCATCGTCAATGGCTTGTTTTTTACTGCGTACAATTGCATTAGTTCCAAAATATTCACGCCAACGGTAAATAATATCTTCAGGATTTGCGTCACTGTTAGCATACAACATTACAGAACGAGGTTCACCACCAACCATCGATATGCCTTTTATCAGCTTATCATGCTTAGCAATATCAACTCGCTTATTTGGATCAGATTTAATCATCCCATGATCTGCAGTAATAACAATTAATGTTCCAGGAGCACAATTTGCTCGCAAAAGACGCAACTGCTCGTCAATTTGCTCAAAAACAGAAACCCACTGCTGAGAATCCCAACCATAATTATGACCGGTTTTATCAGCGTCACGTAAATACATATAAGTTAAACCTGGAGTTTTACTGCTATTAGCAGCCTTAAGAATGCGAGCTCTAGGAGTTCCAGCAGTAATATAATTTGCTCCACGAAAAGCAGCTTTGGTAAGAGGAGTATTTTCAAACTTTGGTAATCCCACGCTATCTGCACGGACTCCATTAGAAACTAAACTTTCAAATATAGTTGGCTCTTGCTGCAAAACTAGCGGATCAGGCGCATCATTAAATTGAATAAGCTGCGCAAGTTTACCAGTTTGAGAATTCTTTTGCGTGTAACCGGTCATACAAGTAAGACCCGGACATGTGCCTGTTCCAAAAGTAGCCATTGCAGCAACAGTTGTGCTTGGGACGCACGTGCTAATTGGTCTTTGATTTATTGATTCGTTAAGTAAGGATCGTAAATAAGGAGCGTGACCTTTGCGCATAAGAATATTCCAGTATCCTAAACCATCTATTAGCACTACAATTGCAGAATTAGATTTAGGGAAACCAAGGCTTTCTCGTAAAGCGTGTGGATCGTTATGAATAGCTGTTTTGACAGGAGCATCTATTGCATCACTTAAAGCTGGAAGAACCGAAGATATATGTAACGCTCCACCAAGATTTTTTTCATTAAAATCATAAGAAAAATCTTCATTAACTACGAAATTAGAAAAATCACCGTACTTAACATTACCAACGAATTGTAAAAGATCATTTTCAGACGGTATTTCAGCACTCATACTTACTATTGAACCACTTATATTGCATTGAACAAAACGCGAATAACAAATATTTATATAAATAACTAATCAAATTGCTGAAAAATTCAGCAAAAACATGCTGTTTGTGCATATAAATTGGTAAGATTGATAGCCGTAATGTCATCCAAGGAGTTCTAAATATGCCCTCACGCCATCACTCAACACAGCAAGCTTTCGACCCAAGAAAAGTTAAAGAGCATATTGTTGAAACACCATTGAACGAAGAAATGAGCAAATCCTTCTTGGAATATGCTTATTCAGTTATTTATGCTCGAGCTTTACCGGACGCACGAGACGGAATGAAACCAGTGCAGCGACGCATTGTGTATCAAATGGGCAATATGAATTTGAGTCCTGATCATGCTTATATGAAATCAGCGCGCGTTGTTGGTGAAGTAATGGGTAAACTTCATCCTCACGGTGATTCTGCAATCTATGAGGCAATGGTTCGCTTAGCTCAACCATTTTCCCTACGCTTGCCACTTGTTGACGGACACGGTAATTTTGGTTCTCTTGACGACGGTCCAGCAGCTTCTCGATACACCGAAGCGCGTTTAGCTCCTGCATCACTAGGTATGAACGCGGATATCAACGAAGATACAGTTGATTTCGTACCAAATTACGACAATAAACTAAAAGAACCTACTGTGCTTCCTGCAGCTATTCCAAATCTTTTAGTAAATGGCGCTTCTGGAATTGCTGTAGGCATGGCAACTAATATGGCAACGCATAATCTAGGCGAAGTAGTTGCTGCAGCAAAATATGTTATGAAACATCCTGACGCAACCCTAGATGATCTTATGAAACTAGTTCCAGGACCTGACTGGCCTAGCGGAGGAATTATCATCGGTCGAAGTGGCATTCGCGAAGCTTACGCAACAGGTCGCGGAGCATTCACTACAAGATCTACAACACATATAGAAAATATTACTGCTCGCAAAAAAGCTATTATTGTTACAGAACTTCCGTTTATGGTTGGGCCAGAACGCGTTTTGGAAAGAATTTCTCAAGGAGTTAAATCAAGAAAATTAGATGGTATTTCAGGTGCTATTGATTTAACAGATCGACATAACGGAACTCGTATTGTTATTGAGATTAAGACAGGCTTTGATCCTAACGCTGTGCTTGCTCAACTTTTTAAGCACACTCCTTTGCAAGAGAGCTTTACTATTAACAATGTTGCACTTGTTGACGGCAGACCTCACACAATGGGCTTGAGAGAGCTATTAGACGTTTGGATTTCTCACCGCAGAACAGTAGTACGCAGACGCAGCGAATTTAGGCGCAAAAAAGCTCAAGAACGCTTACACTTGGTTGATGGCTTGCTTCTTGCACTTCTTGATATTGATGAAGTAATTCAGGTTATTCGTTCATCTGAAGATGCAGATAGTGCAAAAACTAAGTTAATTAAAGTATTCGATCTTGATGAAATTCAAGCACAGTATATTCTTGACTTACGTCTTCGCAGACTTACTAAAATGAGCCGAATAGAGCTCGAAGCTGAACGCGACGATTTGCTCAAAAAAATTGAAGAGCTAAATCAAATATTAAGTTCTGAAGCGAAACTCGACAACGTCGTAATAGCAGATATGGATACTGCAGTTAAACAATGGGATACTCCACGCAGAACAATTTTGCTTGACGAAAATGAAGATGGTAGTTTTACTCCAGTAGCCTCCAGCATAAATAAAAACAGTGAGGATATTGCGATTAAAGCTGTGCAATCAGCAAATAAAATTACTTCAACTCAAGCAGATTTGGCTGCAGCAGCTAATGCAGCTCGTAAAACTGGAGAAGCTGACGCATCTTCTGTTGCAATGCAATTAAGTGACGAGCCTTGTGCAGTAGCATTAAGTACTTCAGGGTTAATTGCCAGAACAAGCATTGCAGTGTTAGAACATTGGAATTCGCACAATAACAACGTATTTAACACTCCTTGTAAAACAATGTTTGCGACAACAACGCGTTCAACTTGTGCTCTTGTTACTTCATCTGGTCGACTAGTTCTAGCTCATGTTGCAGATTTGCCACAACTTAACTATGAAGAAGGAAAACCTGCGCTGCTCAGCCATGGAGTAAAAGCACAAGAATTGCTAACTTCCACACAAAGCACGGATCCAGTAAGAGGAGAACATGTAGTTTCAGCAATAGCATTTGATGCCTCACAAAACGCTACTCCACTTGCAATCGGCACACGAAACGGTGTAGTTAAAAGATGGAATTTTGAAGCTCCAACTACCATGGATTCATGGAGCATAATTGACTTAAAAGACGACGACACCGTTATTGCTGCAGCCCCAGCGGAAGACAACGACAGACTTGTGTTCATTAGTAGTGATTCTTCATTACTTACTTTTGACGCTAAACAAGTTAGGCCACAAGGACGTACAGCAGGCGGAATGGCAGGTATTCGTTTAGCAGAAGGCGCTAAAGTTGCAACCTTCGCAGTAGTGCCAGAAAAATCAATAGAGTGGCATTACGAAGAAGGCGAAAATGGTTTATTCTCCGCTTCTGGAACAGTAGTGTTCACCGTTGCTGGAGACAGTGAAGCTCTTCCTGGAACCGAAAACGGTTCTGCAAAGATTACTCCATTTGACATGTACCCAACAAAAGGTCGCGCAACTGGTGGCGTGCGCTCGCAAAGATTCCTTAAAGGTCAAGATACGTTGATACACGCGTACGTTGGATACTATCCATTGCAAGCCGTTACAGAAGGCGGAAGCAATGTTGAGCTACCTAAACCAGATATGCGTAGGGATGCTTCTGGAACCTGTCTCTTATACACATCT
>NZ_LXJL01000045.1:0-19230 GCF_001641215.1 Gardnerella sp. 30-4
ATTGTATACTTATATGAGAGTATGAGAAAAAGTACAAAATTCACCATAGACATAGGAGTCAAAATGACTACAGCAACAACAGATATAGTAAACGTAAACTTTCGAGCAAAGAAAGAAGACAAACTCAACGCGGAACGAGTTTGCAAAGAGCTCGGAATCTCTATGAGCGCCGCGCTGAACGTGTTTATTAAAACTATTGGTCGCGAAAAGAGGATACCGCTAGATTTTTCGCTAGATCCGTTTTACGAACCGTCAAATCAAGCATATTTGAAATCGCAGATTGACGGCGTGAGAAATGGAACCATCAAGCTCGAAGAGCACAATCTAATAATGAATTAGGACGTATGGTTCAAACAATGAGAAAGATTGCTTGGACTCCAGATGCCTGGAACGACTATCTCTATTGGGAAAGCGATAATAAGACTCGCAAAAAGCTCAACAATATTATTAAAGAGATTATGCGGAATCCAATAGACGGAAAAGGTAAGCCTGAACCACTCAAAGGAAACTATTCTGGCTGCTGGAGTAGACGAGTAAACGATAAGGATAGAATCGTTTACTCATTTACAGATGACTCGATTATAATCTACGCCTGCAGAGGCCACTACGACGATAAGTAGGGAAAGTAGGGAAAGTAGAAAATCAAAAGTGGGCTTAATGGGGTTCGAACCCACGACCTTCTGCTCCGGAGGCAGACGCTCTATCCACTGAGCTACAAGCCCGCAACTCGAGAAAGTATACACGCTAGTGAGGATGCGCTGACGACCTGCTTGAGCGCAGCACAGCGCGCGCGAAAGTAACTCGGAGCACCAAGCTTGCTCAGGGTTGAAAGCACAGTGTGCTTTCAACGCAAGCGAGGTCTGCCTGCGGCTTTATTACGAAGGCAGGGCAGGTTAGTATGGTTGTGCTTTAAAAACTAGATTGTGACTGGGGATGCGAAGCAAAAAGCGGCAGAAACTTTACAGCGGTGTAAAGGAAAGGTCGGCTACGCACGAAAAAACGGCAGAAACTGTGCAGCCATGTAAAATAAATGTCGCCTACGCGCCAAAAAACGGCAGAAATTTTACAGGCACGCACAGTTTATGCCGCCTGTGCAGCAAAAAACGGCAGAAACCTTACAGGAGCGCGCAGTTTATGCCGCCTGCGCACGCAATCGCGCACGCAGCCATCACGCGCCACCGAGGAAGGCAAAGGTGCCAAAGTAAAGCGCAGCCGCAACAGCAACCGACGGCACAATCGCGCACACAGCAAAAATCCACCAGTCGCGCGCACGCACACGACTCACCCTAGCGTGCGAACGCGCACCAACTCCCCCAAAACCGCGCGCTTCCATAGCAGTGGCGAGCGTCGTCGAACGTCGAATCGAAAGCACAAGCAGCGCAAACGACTGCGGGAAGAACGCCCTCACGCGATGCTCATCACCCAAACCGCGCGAACGCCTCGACGCAGTCAGTGCCGCCCAATCATCCTGCAGCACGCCAAACAGCCTAATTCCAGCCAAACCGCCGTACACGAATCGATCCGGCAAATGCAACACCTGGCTGAAAGCATCTGCCAAATCCGTAGCATCAAGCCCAATCACCATCACAATCGACGGCACGCCAATCGCCAAAATCCTAAGCGAAGTTGCAACAGCCAGCATAGCCGAACGATCCGTAGCATGCATCAGCCACCACTGGAACCAAGTATTTCCGCCACTTTTGCCGTATAGCAACACAGTGAGCGCGGAAGTCGGCGCGCCCACCCACACAGGCCACGAAAGGCGAATCACACGCCATGGCGGAAGCTTAATGCACGCAAAAATCACAAATTCCAGCAGCAACGCAACCGAAGCAGAAACGCAATCAAGCGTAAAAAGTAGCGGAATCGAAGCCGCGAACGCTCCAAAAATGCGAAATACTGGATTAATTGACGCAAGAAGCGGCGATTTGCTTGAAAGTTTCGCTTCCTCGTCGCGATTGTTTACAGCGCTCACTTTGATACGCGAAATGTCTGTTGCGCCGGTAGTTGCGGAAAGCGCTTCGGAAGCACTCGCTTCAGCAGCACTCATTTCAGCAGCTTCAGCTTTCGCATCCGGCACAAGCTCAACCAAGCGCGCACCCAACGCCTCAACCAGCTCACGGTCGTGCGTCACCACAATAATGCTTACACCCTCGCTACGAAGGCTTGCAATCAAGCGAATAATTTGCAACCAAGTTTTGCGGTCCTGCCCAAAAGTCGGCTCGTCCAAAATCAGCACACGCGGAGCCGCAGCAAGCGACGCCGCCACAGTCAGACGACGCTTTTCACCTCCCGAAAGCGTGTACGGATTCGCCTTCGCGTAACGAGCCAGACGGAATCGCTTCAGCAACTCCTGAGCCTTCGCGCGCGCCTCATCCGCCGAAACACCCGTGCGAAGCGGCCCCAACATAACCTCATCCAACACCGAACCACACGCAAACTGATGCTCCGGATTCTGAAAAACGTACGAAATGCGCTTCGCCAAATCAGGCGACTTCCACTTCATTGGATCCGTACCATTCGCGCCTTGAGCAAGAGCATCACTCGCCACAACCTCGCCGTTTACTGCCGGCAAAAGACCAGCCAAAGTGAGCGAAAGCGTTGATTTTCCAGCACCGTTCGCGCCAACCAAAGCCGTAATCTGCCCGGCTTTAAACTCAAGATTGATGTGACGCGCAATCGGCTCGCTATTATGGCTGATTGCGAGGTCCTTCGTGGAAAGTAGCACTTCTCCGTAGCCTTCTGCTGGACTGCAGTTTTCGTAATATTTTTCAGAAGATTCTGCATTTGCGGAAGAATTACTTATGAAAGATTCATTTGCAGAAGATTTTACGTTTTTCTTGTAGCGTTCCGGAAGCCAAATACCCAGATCCTCAAAGTCCAAATCGGTGCGATTAAACACATCGTCTGGCGTGCCGTCCGCCACAATCACCGTGCGCGAAGAAGCCGCGCGCGCAATATCGTCATCGTGAACGGTTTCGCTATGAACGGTTTCGCCGTTCGCATCTTTTCCGTTCGCAGCTTCATCATTCTCAAGCCCAAGCACAACCACGCGGTCAATCATGTCAATCCACGGCTCCGCGTGATGCTCCACAAGCACCATCGTGGCATGCGTCGAATCCAAAACCGCGCGCACAGCACCAACAATCTGCTGCGTGCCATCCGGATCCAAATTCGCAGTCGGCTCGTCCAAAAGCAGCACACTCGGCTGCATAGCGAGCGCGCCAGCAAGCGCCAAACGCTGCATCTGACCGCCACTTAAATGCGAAGTTGAGCGATACAATTGCAAGCCATCCAAACCAACTTCTTTAAGACTTTTGCGCACGCGATCCCAAATCTCACCGCGCGGAACGTTCATATTTTCCGGACCAAACGCAACGTTATCCCCCAAACGCTGGAAAATCGCCTGTGCATCCGGATCTTGCAAAACCAAACCAACACGACCGCGCGCACGTCGAACCGGCACGCCGTCAACCAAAACGCAACCCTCGCTCACACCACCATCGGCATCTTCGACGAGAGTGGTTTGCTGGGATTTTGCGCTATCTTCGCTATTTTCTACGCTATCTTTTGCGCTATTTTTCGCCACAAAATCATTGCCAATAAGACCTGCCGCGCCGCTTAAAATCGTGGATTTACCGATGCCTGATGCACCAAGCAGCAACACGCGCTGCCCCGCCTTAATTGTGAGGTCCAACCCGCGCACAGCAAAAGCGCGACGGGAAGCATGACGATAACCCCAATTCTCAAAACGAAGTTCAGCGTTATTAGCGCTGCTGTCACTATTGCAATCGCTTGAAGCTGATGGAAGGAAAGTTTCAGATTCTTGCGATTTAACAGCATCAGGCATAGTAAATCCTTTATGGCAATGATAGATTTTTAATTTTTGCGAATACGTTATTCGCTATTTTTCGCGTATTTCGCGACCGGACGCAAACTGATCCAACGCGCCGGTCTTAGCGATTCCCACATACAAGAACCACATTAAAACACCAGCAAACACAATTCCGGAAACCACTGTGCTGGCGAAGTATGGAAGACCATACTTGCCGAATACGCTAACAGCCTGCAACTTACCGAGGAAGGTGTAACCCCAGCAACCAATGCCAGTCAATGCGCCGGAAAGAATCATTGTGTTCAAATTCCACTTCTTGTAAGCGAAAATAATGAACGCAATTTCAGCAAACAGACCCTGAACCACTGCAATAGCGAAGGTTTCAGCACCACCCCACTGATTGCCCATCAAAGCTTCGAGCACGCCAGCTACGACTTCAGCGTAAATAGCAGCACCCGGCTTACGCACGATTACTGCGGCCAAAGGAGCAGCGAAGAGCCAAAGACCGTTAATAAGACCTGCAAAACCTGGAAGAATGCTGTTTAGCGCAGTCCATGGAACCTCACTAAAAATGGCAACAACCCAATAAATAAAAGCAGAAACAACGCCAATTACGGAAGCAACTGCGATGTCTGCAACACGCCACTGCATGTTGGACTGATAATTTTCTTCTGACATAAAAATGTGCCTTTCTTGTTACGTGTTGCAATGCGTTACATTGTGCGCAATGCAATATTTTGCGTTACATGTGTACATTACGATGCTGTGCGTCAAACGCGTTACATTGCGATGCGTTACATGCAATACTTTGCGTTACAAAGAAACCTTGCAACACCTCTCCAGGCACGGGAAAAACAGACCTCCGTGCGCCGGTATTACCCGGATTCACGTTCAAGCGGTTTTCTCTCAGCTCTGAATGTTCACGCTTACATAAGCGAAAACACAGAGCACCCGTGTCGATTGACGATTGTACGGCAGCGCGTAGACGCCAACCCTCCAAACGCGGGCGCGACGACATGCTTGAGCGCAGCACAGAGCGCGCGAAAGCAACTCGGAGCGCCGAGCTTGCTCAGGGTTGAAAGCACGGTATGCTTTCAACGCAAGCGAGGTCTGCCTTCGTCTCGATTGACGAAGGCAGGGCAGGTTTGCATGGTAGTTTATTGGGAATTCAGTTGTGTTTTGTGCGCGCGACGACCTGCTTGAGCGCAGCACAGCGCGCGCAGTCACCCATCTGCACCAGTAACGAAAAACGGCAGAAACTTTACGCGCGTGTAAAATAAAGGTCACTTGCGCACCAAAAAACGGCAGAAACTTTACAACCGCGTACAGTTTATGCCGCCTGCGCGCGCAATCCCGGCAGAAACTGTGCAGCTGTGTACAGAAAATGTCGAAATCTCATCAAAAAGCGACAGTTCCTTCACATTTACGTAAAGTAACTGTCGCCAATCCGTCGCAAGAATAATTTACTTACCGCGCATTGCACGACGGCTGATGCGCTGCGGACGCGTTGGATCGATGCCCTTCGGAATGCCAAATCCACTCTTGCTTTGCAACGTGCGCAAACGCTCATTCAAAATCGCAAGCTCCGTCTTAGTAAGGAAGAATCGGCGGTTCGGATGAATTTTATCAAACAACGCAAACTTGTGCTTCACAGGCTGTAACGTCTTCGAGCGCAACACCTTTCCGCGCAATTCTTTAAGCTTCACCTGATTTTCGCCATTACCAACAGCAATACGGTATACAGGTATATTAGATCCGGCAGTAACGCTTTTAATAGCGTGCTCCTGTCGATCCATAGCATGCATTAAACGCTCGTAATTACCCTCACCAACGAGGAAAATTCCGTTAAAACCAGTGCCTCTCCAAAGCGCATCCTTCGTGCGCGCATCCACCCACACAGGCTGCTGCGGAAAAGTAAAACCGCCCTTATTAATCGCAGAAATAATGCCGGCAGCTGCACCCGGACGACCTTCCAACTTTGCGTAACCAACTTTATCTGCACGCTTCGTAAGCACAACAGTAAACAGCAGCAGACCAAGCATCACCGCTGTAATAAGCATCATAATCCACATCAAAATGGACCAACGAGATGCAATTCCAAGAATTACAGCAACCAAAATCGGCGCAGCAAACGCGCAAGACAACCACAGAGGCAGCTGCTTATCGTCAGAATGCGTGTACTTATAAATACGTATGATCTGCGAGAACATGCCCTGCTTTTTCTTAGTCTGCTTCATGCCTTGCGTCGCACCCTTCGACGCGCCTTGCGATTTGCTTTGTGCTTTATCTTGTGCCATGCGTTTACCCCATAATATTCGCGTTATTTTGAGTATCCCAAATAATAATAGTAGCTTGTGCAAATATTAATAAATTTGCACTTATTTCTGCACTTACTTCGGCCAGTTACCACGCTTTGCGCTACTCGGCTTAGGCAAACGCCAGCGACGAAGCTGCATAGCGCGGCTGAATGCGTACATGCCGGAACGCGACTTGCGCGACACAGCCACATCACCAAAACGACGAATCAGCTCCTTACGCAACTTACGCCACATAACAAACATGTCAATTACAGATGCAAACAAATACGCGTACAAGAACACTGCAAAAACAAAATAAACAATCACAAACTTAGATAGCGCAAACAAGCAAATCATAATCAGCACTGCAACTGGTATGAAAAACTCGCCAATATTAATTCGAGCATCCACGTAATCGCGAATATACACACGCCACGGAAGCTGCTCAATTTTTGGCATATGCGCCAAATCGCCAGTGCGCATTGCGTTGTATTGCAAATTCTCAGATTCGCGAAGACGAGCACGCGCGCGTTTTGCGCTTTCCTTGCGATCTGCTGGTACTAGTGGGCGAAGCTTTTGCGCCTGAGCAGCGTTGCGCTTAGGAGTCGGCGCGTTTTTTTCGCGAGATTTCGTCGCTACAGACGATTCTGCATCCGCTACTTTCTTTTGCAACGAAGGAGTAGACGCGCCCTCATTATTGGCAGTTTTCTTTGCAAATGGATTCCATGTCATGTTTGCAGATTACTCAACAGACTAGACGCATGCAGACGCGGAGGAAACGGCAGAAACTTTACGCGCGTGTAAAGAAAAAGTCGGCTACGCAGCAAAAAGCGGCAGAAACTTTACAGCGTTGCAAAGTTTATGCCGCCTGCGCGCAAAATTAGCCAGAATTACTCGCCCAATCGATCCAAAAGCAGTGCTTCCGTCACAATATTTCCGCGCAAACCAGAAAGCGAAATCGACTCGTTCGGGCTGTGCGCATTGGACTTAGGATCTTCCGGACCCGTCACCAGCACCTGCGCCTTCGGGAAGATGCGCTGAAGCTCCGGAATAAACGGAATCGAACCACCCTCGCCCTTATTTACCGGCTCCACGCCGAAAGCATCGCGCATAGAAGCGAGCGCATCCTTCGTTGCAACAGCATCCGGATCCATTGCCCAACCCATGCCGTTATCAATCGGCTCTGCAGTAACTTCTGCACCAAAAGGCGCGTGAGATACCAAGAAGTCGCACAAAGCTTTTTGCGCTTCTTCCGGACGCTGCGAAGGCGCGGTACGAAGCGAAAGACGCAACTTAGTTTCGTGCGCAATCACATTAAAACTGCCCTCAACAGGATGTGCGTCCATGCCGATTACCGTCAAGCTCGGCTTAGTCCACATGCGCGCTGCGAGAGAACCGGTGCCGGCAAGCTTATAAGAATCGACCACGGAAGAGTCGGCACGCACTTGCGCTTCGTCCAAATCGCGCTGCAAACCGCCAACCGGCTCCTGTGCTTCAATTCCAGGCACTGCCAGGTCGCCAGCCTCGTTGTAAAGCGAGGCAATAAGCATGGAAGCGAGCGTGTAAGCATCTAAAATCGGGCCGCCAAACTGACCGGAATGCACTTGATGACCAAGCACTTTAACCTTTACGTCCACGTCGGTATTTCCGCGCAAACTCGTTGTAAGACTTGGGATTTCGGCGGACCAGTTGCCGGAGTCGGCAACGATAATTACGTCTGATTCAAATTCGGCTTTATGCGACTCGATAAAAGGAATGAAGCTTGGCGAGCCCATTTCTTCTTCGCCTTCGATGAAAACCTTAATATTTACGCGCAAATCGTCGCTCAGTGCGCGCAAAGCTCCGTAGTGAATTGCGATTCCGCCGCCGTCGTCGGCTGAGCCGCGTCCATAGAGGCGACCGTCGCGCTCGGTACCTTCAAATGGGTTGGTTTCCCACTCAGATGGATCTGGAACTGGCTGCACATCATGATGCGCGTAGAGCAAAACCGTTGGCGCGCTTGGGTTTACGATGCGCGAGCCGACCACTTCGAAAGCTCCTGGAGTGCCGTCCGGATTCGTGGACTGCTCGACGCGCGCGTCAATACCAACCTCACGCAATACCCCAGCCACGTATTGCGCGGACTTGCGCATATGCTCGCCAGCAATGCCCTTAGCTGACACCGCAGCCAGCGAAATCTTCTTATTCAGCACGGAAACTACGTCATTCCAGGCGTTTTGCACGCGAGCGCGCACGTCTTCGACAGCCAAACCTGCCATAAATCCTCCCAACTAAAAGTAACAGAGCGATAATTGATGCCTGTAAAACTATATCTACAAATTTAAACTATATTCGCAACTATGTCCGCAAATATGAGGAAACGCGAGAAAACGCGACGCAAACTTAACTATCTACTTTGGTCAGCTTGCGAGACCGTTTCTTTACACGCCTGTAAAGTTTCTGCCGCCGTCAAGTCCACAAACGACCATTACTTTACACAGCTGTAAAGTTTCTGCCGCTATTTTGCGAGCAAACGGCATAAACTGCGCATGCCTGTAAAGTTTCTGCCGCTTTCAAGCCCTCTCAATGCGCGTGGCAACCCAATCGACGATATAAGGCGCGCACTGCTCAACCTGATCCATCGCAACCTCAAATTCGCGAGGACCTCCGTACCACGGATCTGCCAAGTCGAGCAACATCTCGCGACCAGGCTGCGGCTTAGGAAGTGACGGGTCAAACGCGCGGTACATGTGCACAAGTTCGCGCTTTTGCGCAGGCAACAAACGCAAAAGCGAACGCATATGCGAAGCCGTCATAGGCAAAAACAGGTTCGTTTCCGCAATCTCATCCGCTTCAATTCGATGCGCAAAATGCGAAGCAGGAAGCCTATATCCGCGCTTAGTTAATTCCCTTTGCGCGCGGCGGTCAATCGGATTTCCGTACTCTTCGTCGCTTACACCGCTGGAACGCACAGCAACAACGTCGCCCAATCCCCTCAATTGAAACTCGTTGCGCAACACAATTTCCGCCATTGGCGAGCGGCAAATATTACCTGTGCAAACCGTCATAACAGTGTATGGGTGACGTGCGTCTACCTTGATTTTGCTTGATTCTTCAGTCATGCTTCCTCGTTTATTTTGCTGTCTCGTTTACTTTGCTATTTCTCGTTTACTGCACAGGCTCATATACCATAAACCGGTATCGCGTAGGATTGCTTTCGCTACCAACCTTCAGCGGCGCTTCCTCAAGCTCGCCTTCACGCGCAACATGCCATTTTCCTGCATCAACTAATGCATGAATATTCGGAGCAAATGTGTCCGCTGCAACTTTCGCATCAATTTGCGTTACGTAAGCTGCGTCTGCGTGATAATTCGCAAGCATTTCGCGCAAAATCGCAGCTCCGCCAATAACCCAGATTGCTGGGCCATCTTGAGGCGAGTCTTGAGATACGTTTTGAGATACGCTTTCCTGACTTTCCAGCACTTCCCTATTTTCCAGCCATTCGCGCGCGTAATCCAAAGCCGCGTCAATGCTAGTAAAACTACGCGCTCCATCTGCTACAAAATCAGGATTATGCGTAACAACAATATTTTCGCGACCCGGAAGCGGACGGAATTTCGGAGGCATCGCATCCCATGTACCGCGACCCATAATCACAGGGCAGCCGATAGTCATCGCCTTAAAATAGCGCAAATCCGGCGAAAGTCGCCACGGCATGCCTCCGTTTACGCCCATAGCGCCGGGCTTGCCGTCCAAACCAGAAGCCTCGCCCCAAATCAGTCGCACAGGGAAATTATGCGACACGCTGTTTGCCATATACGCACCTCACACGCTAAAACAAGCTAAAAATTAAACTAAATCAAGCAAAATCAAGCAAAATAATTTGCAATCAATCACACCGCAACCGGTGCTTTAATCGTCGGATGATGCTTGTAATCAACCACCTTAAAATCGCTGTAATCGTAGTCAAAAATCGAATCCGCCTTACGAATTTCAAGCTGCGGATACGGGTACGGCTCGCGCGAAAGCTGCTCAAGCACCTGCTCAACGTGATTGTCATAAATATGGCAATCGCCGCCCGTCCACACGAACTCGCCCGGCTCAAGACCTGCTTGCTGAGCCATCATCATCGTCAAAAGCGAGTAAGACGCAATGTTAAACGGCACGCCAAGGAACATATCGCAAGAGCGCTGGTAAAGCTGGCACGAAAGCTTGCCGTCAGCAACGTAAAATTGGAAAAGCGAATGGCAAGGCGGCAACGCCATATGCTCAACTTCCGCAGGATTCCAAGCGCTAACAATCATGCGACGAGAATCCGGGTGATTCTTCATAAGATCCAGCACGTTTGCGATTTGGTCGATTGTGCGGTTTGGATTTTCCGCTGTCGGCGCCGGCCAACTCCTCCATTGCACTCCGTAAACAGGGCCCAAATCGCCATTTTCGTCCGCCCACTCGTCCCAAATATGAACGCCGTTTTCTTGCAACCAACGCACATTACTCGAGCCTTTAAGGAACCAAAGCAACTCGTACGCAAGTCCTTTGAAAAACACGGTTTTCGTGGTGATAAGCGGGAAATATTTGCTAATGTCGAAGCGGATTTGCTGGCCAAAAAGCGAAATCGTACCAGTGCCTGTGCGATCTGATTTTAGAGTGCCTTCCGTGAGGATTTTTCGCACTAAATCCTCGTAAGGAGTTGGAATATTAGACGCTGGTTTTTGTGGTACCCGCGCTCGAATTGCTGCAAGTTCTTCTTCTGTTAAAGCCATGCTGCCATGTTAACAAAGCGCTAATAAATTTAAAGAATTGCGCTCGTAAAACCATATGTCTACCACGCAAAACGCTAGATTCGACAATTGAGCACAAAGTTACAATCCTTACGATAACATGAACAAATACGACTACAGCAAAGGAGCAAAAATGTCTAGAAGATTATGGGTAGAGCGCAACGAGGACGGCACTTGGGAAGCACACAGCGACGACGGTGTGAGCTTGAAGTTTGGTCACGGCGAAGGCATGTTCAACCCGGTTGAATTAATGCAAATCGCTTTAGCTGGTTGCACAGCTCTTAGCAGCCAGTACGCTGCAGAACACGCTATTGGCGAGGGCGCTGGAGCGCGAGTTGTAGTAAACGGCACGTACGACGCGGAAGAAGGCACGTACTTGCGTTTTCAAGAAGACGTCACTCTTGACGCAACTTGCGCAAAACCTGCACTCAGCCAGGAAGATGCATCCGCACTAAAAGAGCGCATGGAACGCCACATTTCCAGGGGTTGTACTGTTAAGCATACGCTTGAAAAAGGCGCCCAAGTTAGCGTAAACGTTACGGTTCGCAGCTAGAATAAGCCAAAAGTCGCGAAAAATCGCACTAAAATTGCATTAAAATTCACCACGTGTGGCACAATTGAGTACACAAGATATTTGCGCAATAATGACGCTACGCATGCATGTATGCAACCGGAGGAAACTTTGAAAATCGCTATTTTTACCGAAACGTATCCACCGTACATAAATGGCGTCGCAACACAGTCTTATATGCTCAAAAAGATGTATGAAGAGCTTGGTCATGAAGTGCTAGTAGTCACGGTCGGCTCCGAAAAACAGCGCAAAACCAAGCTTGAAGATGGAGTTGTTTACGTTCCGGGCATATTGCTTAAAAAGCTTTACAAATACCGCGTTGCACTCCCGATTGGTCACATGCGAAAGCAACTTCCTCTTAAATTTAAGCCGGATGTCATTCATATTCAAAACGAATTTGGCATTGGCGAAATCGGCTTGGAAGTAGCAAAAAAAGAGCATATTCCCGTTATTTATACGCTTCACACAGAATACGATAAATTCCTGTTTTACATTGGCTTAAAGCATTTTACTGAGTTCTCTCGCAATATTTCGGCGAAATATTTTATGCGATTCTCGAAAAATGCCACAATTATTACGAGCATGTCTCCTAAAGCACAGGCATATATTGACCGTCAGAAGGTTGATAAAAAAGTAATTGTGCTGAATAATGCTGTGGAATATAAGAAGTTCCTACCAACGCCTGAGCGACTTGCATTCCGCAAAGCTTTCCGCGAAAAATATGGCGTTTCTGACTCTACTAAGCTGTTTGTTTTCGTTGGTAGAATCGGCGCTGAAAAAAATATTTCAGAATTAATTGACAACTTTATGTATTGCGATTTTCCTCGCGAAAAAGCGCGCTTATTTGTTATTGGCGGCGGTCCTGATTTGGAATCGTTGCGCAAGCGCGTGGCAGATAATGGTTTTGACGACAGAATTTGCTTGCTTGGGCCTATTGCTCACACGGAAATTCCAAAGTATTTGCACGCAATGGACTACTACACAACAGCATCACTTTCCGAAATGCACTCACTTTCGATGCTAGAGGCAATGGCTTCCGGTCTGTTTGCGCTTGTAAAGCATGATGTGCCGAATGAGAAGCAGATTATTAGCGGTCAAAACGGGTATCAGTGGGATACTAAGGAAGATTTTAAGACTGTTTTTAGTAAAGTTTTGAATATGAGCGAGGCTGAGCAGGCTCAGCTTAAGGCGAACGTGCTCGAGTATTCGAAGAATAACGATTTTAAGAGCCAAGCGCTTGAGCTGCTTAAGATTTACAAGCGCGCAATCGAGATGAACAAGGAAAAGCTCGCTGAAAAGAAAGCTAAGCGAGATGCCAGGCGCGCGCGTTTTATGCTGAAAAAGCGCGAGAATACTGAAGCGGAGTCGCAAGAATCGCAAGATTAGACGGCTCTCACGCTCCAAACGCTCCAAAACGCGGTCGCGATGACATGCTTGAGCGCAGCACAACGCGTAGGCGGCAGAAACTGTACACCGCTGTAAAGTTTTGGTCGGAATCCGACTGGGAAGCGGCAGAAACTGCACACGGCTGTAAAGTTTTGGTCGGAATCCGGCTGGCAAACGGCAGAAACTTTACACAGCTGCACAGTTTTGGTCGTTTTTAGCGCGTAGGCGGCAGAAAACTTTACACAGCCGCACAGTTTTCTGCCGTTTTTCGTTACTGGTGCAGATGAGCGACTGCGCACGTAACGACATGCTTTCGCGCTATCGCAGCGGATCGATTGTTTGCTCAATCTCCTTAGCAGCTTCTTTACCAGCCTTCGGCACATCAACCTCATGTACTCCGGAAATATCGTCAATAGACGCTTCAGAATGCTGCTTTTGCGCTGCTGCAACCTGAGCTGCACTAAATTCCACATACTTGCGCGGCACAACGTACACAGGCCTCGAAGAATGCTGCAACAATCCCTGGCTAATCGAGCCAAGCAGCAAACCGGTAAAGCCACCACGACCGCGAGAACCAACAACCACAAGATCATGATTCAAACTAGCCTGAGTCAAAGCTTCAACGGCAGAACCAGGCACAACAGTTCGATGAATTTGCAAATCTGGCAAACGCTGCAAAATTGGCTTCACGCGCTCCTCAAGATCCTCCATGTACGATCCCATAACAGCAGTATCGCCCTCAGCACCTTGCACTCTTGGCACTGCGGAAATAACATCAAGCTCAGCATGCCAGCTATCCGCCAAATCAGCCGCAATTTCAAGAGCTTTAAGCCCCCACTTTGACTCGTCAGAGCCAACAGCCACACGCGTAATCGTATTATTCAAGTGAATACGCTGACCGTCATCGTCAGTGTAAGGCACAACCACAATTGGGCAATACGCATAAGCTGGAAGCGAAGAACTAGTTGTGCCGAGCAAACGCTCTGCCAAGCCACCTTTTCCACGATTACCAATCACAATAAGCTGATAGTTACGAGAAAGTTCCACGAAAACCGAAGAAGGATCGCCCGTAACAATTAGCGTAGTCGCGTCAACTCCCTGCTCAAGAGCAACAGCTTTTGCTTTAGATAGAATTTCTTGCGCATCGTGATGAGCTGCATTATCGTCACCAATCGCAGTGTAGGTGGCATCAAAAGAAACAGCAGCATAACTTGGCAACGAATAAGCGCAAACAATTTGCAATTGCAACCCAGCATGCTTTGCGTAATTTGCAGCCCACCAAACCGCTTTATAACTCGCGTGTGAGCCGTCAACTCCAACCAATACAGCTTTTTCTGGGATCATTGCCAACCTCCTCATACTTGCACTCGCGACAGCAGCGTCACTCGCGCACAACTTGTAAGTACTATTGTAGCGTAATTTTAGATTGAGTGTTGGCAGTTTTGCGATATATAACTACAGAAGCTACAGAAACTATAGAAGCTACAGAATGCGACGAATAGAGTACCCGCCTGGGAACACGTAGCGGATAGGATCGTACTTAGTGCCAGCAAGCTGCGAATTAATTACCATGCCGTTGCCAACATAAATAGAAGCATGCTGCGCATTCGCGATAATATCTCCAGGCTGCGCTTGAGCCAAACTTGGGATTGGAGTTCCAACAGTTGCCTGCGCTCCAGAAGTACGAGGCAAAGAAATACCAACACTAGCAAAAACATACTGCACAAAACCGGAGCAATCCCATCCAGCAGGAGTATTGCCACCGCTGCGATACGGCACTTTACCTAAGAATTGAGTAGCAAAATTCAAAAGAGAGGCAACAGACTTACCATCAGGAGGAACTACAGAAGCAAGAGGAACCTGTTCAACACCACTGCGGAAACCAGAACGGCTTGCAGTAGCATTTCCAGCAAAAGCACGGCGTGCCGTTTCAGCAGCTTGTTCGCTAGGAGTCTTAGTTTGAGGTACATTCAAGCTTTCTATGCCACCCCAATGAGAATTTGCGTCGACATCAGTAGAAGTGGATTCAGTTAAAATATCGCGACGCACATTCGTCACCTTTGGAAATGCGCGCGTAGAAGTGACAGCTGACTCGGAAAGCTCATGCGAAGACTCTGCCATGGCGAATGGCGCCATAACAGTAAGCATTGAAGCTGCTGCGGCAACTGATACAAAAACTGAGAAAATTCTACTTTGTTTTAGCATACTTTTTGCAGTATATCATCGGGGCATTACATACGAGAGAAATTAGCAACGCCAGTAACAAGCAAACTCATTTTAGTAATAAACAAACTAATTTTAATAAAGCAGCTTTAGTAACAAAGCTTCAGTAGTACAACTTTAGTAATGAATAAACTGATATTGAGAAACTTCCTTAGCGTCAAACTTGCGCGAGAAAGTTCGTCCTTGGTAAGAAGCACCACATTCAGAAGTTTCAATAGAACCGTCTGAATTAATTTTTTCAACAACTGCAACGTGTCCGTAGAACGGATCAGAACCAGCCTGACCTGAGCGGAACACCATAATATCGCCAACGTGACGAGCGGAATTATCTACCCAATAGCCAAGACTGCGCGCAGAATCAGCCCACATATTTCCGTTGCCAAAATGCGAGCCAACAGGCAAACCTAACTGATGGCGACGAACATACACCCACCACGTGCACTGGCTGAACTCATACGCGTTACCAGTATCACCAGTTGCATGATTTGGATTAAAGCCCTTCGGCAAAACGTCAAAGTCTTTATCCATCAACAAAGCAACCTTAGGATTATTCGCAGCAGAACGTGACATCTCTGCAATATTAAAGCCTGAACCAGAACCTAAATTCCACGAATCAGACTTCGAAGATATAGTAGAAAAAGTGCCAGGTTGTACTGAATTAGCAACCTTATCGGCTAAGTTTTCATGCTTCGAATTCGAGCGAGCAGAACTACTTTCATTCGCACTATTTGCAGCATCAGCAGAGTCCGCATTATGCGATTTTTTAGCAGCATTCTCAATAGAGTCAACAGCGTTATTAATAGTTGCCATAGGATCAAGAGACTCGCGTTGGCTAGAACGCGAAACTGTTGAAGATGCGTCGCCAACTGCAGTCATAGATGGCTCAAATTCGGAAGCGCGAGAATCAAAACTATTAACCTTAGTTAAAGCCATAGTAGCTGCAACAGTACCAACCATTGCAACAAGAGAAGTCGAAAGTATTACATTGCGACGACGCTCATTAGCAAGTTTAGACAACCTAAGCGCGCGCCTGCTTTGAGGAACAAGCTCCTGCAAACGCTCAGAAACAGCTTCTGGAAGCTCTACAACAGCACCATTGCTAGTAGCAACCGCAGCCAAACGCTCACTAACACGATTAGCTTGAACAGAACGCATGCCACGCACACTATGCGCACCATGCGCGCCACGCTGAGCTACAAACAGCGAAAGCGGCGAATCTCCATGCCTCTTTGCTTTTGTGGCACCATGTGCAGCATGTCTCATACTAATCACTTTCTTATGTTAAACGCGGAACGCAGCGCACAAACGCCACACCCCCAACTGACTTTCTTTCAATCTTCTATGTGAAAGGTTACAACGTGGTTAGGATGTAAGAAACGCACATAGCCTAAATCCGCCAATTTTCGCCCTTAAGCTGCCCTCGTCACACTTAGACTTCGGTAAGTTGTATGGTTGGAAGTATGAAATTCGCACCTATAGTTAATCCTGATGCACGAAAAGCAGCACCAAAACCGCTGCGAGTTGATTTGCGAAAGGTTTTTGCTATAGGAACGATCGCGTGGCTAGTCGCAACAATAATTGCGCTTATCGTTGCGTTATTGCATATTACAACTTGGTTTCCTGTGTTGTTTTGCGCATCGGGAACAATTATTGGCGTTCTGCTATTAATTTGGGAACATTTTGACCGCTGGGACTACAGGCGCTTAGGAAAATAGTTTATTGCTGATTTGCTGAATTATTTACTGCTGATTTGCTGGCTTGCTAACTTACTGATTTTCTAACTTACTAATTTGCTGCTTATTTATTTGCAATTGGTAGCGCAAAACTTACGGTAGTACCCTGCCCCGGCATACTCCAAAGAGTAATATTTCCGTGGTGCGTAAGTGCCACATGCTTGGCAATTGCAAGCCCTAAACCAACGCCATCCTGGCTTTGACTATTTTGATTATTCGCACGATAGAATCGTTCAAAAATTCGCGACTGATCTTGCAAATCAATGCCAATTCCGCGATCTACAACACGGATCACAGCGTATTGACCATCTGTCGATAGTGACGCAGATAGCGAAACTGTAGAATTTTTTGGAGAATACGTAATTGCATTCTCAACTAATTTCCGCACTGCAGCTTGAATTTGCGAAATTTCACCGCGCACGCACAAACGCGAATCGACTTTTGACACAACGCGTACGCAACAATCCTTAGCAAATGAAGCAACTTGATTTTGCACATACGACAAAACATCATTCAAAGAAAATACTTGCGCAGAATCTAAGTCAATAGGATTTTGAGCGCGAACCAGCCACAACAAATCTTCAAGCATGTGCTCAAGTTTCTTGGAAGATTTACCGGCAATTTGCGCAATATCTTTAATTTTTTGCGCAGATACTTGTTCGTTTTGCAAAACTTTCGTAAGCTGAGTTAAGTTGCGAGTAGATCGCATTAACTGCTCAGAAACGTTGGAAATAAAGTCGTCGCGAGTTTGCGCAAAACGGTGAGCTGCACTCGTATCCTCAATAATTACAACTACGATACCGCCTCCAATGCTTCCAGCCGTAACAGTAAGCCAATTAGGGCGCGAAACAGTGGTTGACTCTTGAGGATTTACAGTTATTGACACATAACGCTCAGGTGTCGAAGTAACCAAAGAGAAGCGCTCGAATCCGCCAGAAGCTCGCACGGAATTAACAGCTTGAAGAACGCGAGGCTGGCATAACGAATCATCGCTAACAACACCCAGCAAATAAGCCTCGGAGCTTGCGCGAATTACGTCATTGTTGGCATCAATTACAACAGTTGGCATGTCGAGCATTGCCAAAACTTGGGACGCGTCGTAGCTGATATCGTCACTTGCGTTGTCGCTTGAATCGTCGCTTATGTCGTCGCTTATGTCGTCGCTTTCGTCATACTTTGCGCCACGAATATAATTAAACGCTCGTTTAAAAAGACGGCAAACTGTAGAAAACCAATCCGACATCAACACACACAACGAAAGCACAACGCACAACGCAAGCACGCCGAAAGCAACAAATACAACGATCACAACCGCAGAAGAACCTTGAGGCATACTCCTATAATCTCATACTTTGCGCGCTTTTGTAACTATGCAACTAAAAAGCGGCATAAACTTTACACGGCTGTAAAGTTTCGGTCGAAAATCACCACAAAAACGGCAGAAACTTTACACCGCCGTAAAGTTTCGGTCGCTTCGTTACCAGCGTCGTCTATAATTACATAGGATGCCTGACTTATAGCGACGTGCAAACTAGGCGTTCAAATAAACTCACAGCACTGAGAAAGGACGCACCATGCGAGTAATTTTCAACGAAGAAATGAAGGCAATTGCTTCAAACATCGAACGCATGGCAGAACTTGTAGCAAAAGCTATGAACGATGCTGGAAGCGCGCTTTTAAACGCGGATTTGGAAGCTGCTCAAACTGTTATCGATAAAGACGCAGACTTAGACGCTTTAGAAGCAAACACTATTGACCAATGCTTGACTTTGCTTGCTCGCCAAAACCCTGTGGCAACGGACTTGCGCGAAGTTGTAGCTACAATGCGATTAGCTGCAACGTTTGAACGCATGGGAGATTTAACAAGTCATATCGCTCAAATTACTAGACGAACCTGGCCTGAATCTGCTATTGCACAAGAAGGACGCGAAACTATTGTTGCAATGGTTGATTTCTTGCGCGAACTGTCAGGTCGCTTAACGACCATGGTTGCAAATCGCGACGTGCAAATTGCGGAAACTATTATTGCTGGCGACGATGCGCTCGACAAATTGCACGAGAAGATTTTTGAGCTGGTAGAAGGCGAAAATTGGAAGGGTACGCGCAGGCAGTTAATTGATGTCGTTCTGCTTAGCCGCTTTATTGAGCGAATTGGAGACCATTGCGTTGCCGTCGCAAGGCAAATTGTGTTTATTGTTTCCGGATTCGATCCGTCCAAGAAGCCAGAGCCAGATAAAGACACTGTTGTAGCGTAACGCGGTTACAGCAAAACACGCTACGCAATTTCAAGTTGCACAAAGCGCGCATGAAAATAAAAGTAAACAAAAAGTAGGTTTGCAAATTAATTGCAAACCTACTTTTATTTTAAAAGCTAACTTAAGCTCTCAAAACTAACTTAAGCGCTCCAAAGCCAGCGAATCAG
>NZ_LXJL01000045.1:19389-38641 GCF_001641215.1 Gardnerella sp. 30-4
CAGCCACAGCGGCAGCACCGGCAGCAGCAGCTTCTGGATCCAAATACTCACCGCGAGGCTTGATTGGCTTGAAGTTCTCATCCAACTCGTAAAGCAGAGGAATAGCGGTTGGAATGTTCACCTTGGAAATCTCTTCCTCGCTCAAGTTATCGAGCATCTTAACGATTGCGCGCAAGCTGTTGCCGTGAGCAGCAATCATTACAGTCTTGCCGGACTTAAGCTCTGGAATAATATCCGACTCCCAGTAAGGAGTTACGCGAGTCACGACGTTTGCCAAAGCCTCAGTTTCTGGAACTGGTTCGCCAGCATAACGCGGATCGTTAGCCTGGGAATACTGATCATTTGGATCAATCTCAGGAGGTGGAGTTGCGTAAGAGCGACGCCAAATCATGAACTTCTCATCGCCATATTCCTGACGAATTGCAGACTTATTCTTGCCTTGCAAAGCACCGTAGTGACGCTCGTTCAAACGCCAGCTGCGACGAACTGGAATCCAAAGGCGGTCGGCTGCATCAAGCGCGTAATTCGCGGTATTGATAGCACGACGAAGCAAAGAAGTGAACACGATGTCTGGAAGAACGTTCTTCTCTTTAAGAAGCTCGCCACCATGCTTAGCTTCCTCGACACCCTGCTCAGTCAGCGGTACATCAACCCAACCAGTGAACTGATTGGTCTTATTCCATGCGCTCTGACCATGTCGGAGCAATACTAATTTGTATGTCATAATTACCTAGTCTATTCGTTTCATACGACTACTTGCATTAACACTTACATTAACTTTGACTTTGCGTCAACTAGCGAAGAGGCTTTACGAGTGGGAATGTAATTGTTTCGCGAATAGTTGCGCCCGTAAGAGCGATCAGCAAGCGATCAATTCCCATGCCCATGCCGCCAGCAGGAGGCATGCCGACGCCGAGAGCCTCAATGAAGTCCTCATCAATATCCATTGCCTCAACATCGCCAGCCAAAGCATCCTTAGCTTGAGCAACAAAGCGCTCGCGCTGCACAACAGGATCGTTAAGCTCAGAATAGCCGGTTGCAAGCTCAAAGCCGCGCACGTACAAATCCCACTTTTCAACCATTCCAGGCTTCGTGCGGTGACCCTTAACAAGCGGGCTAGTCTCAACTGGGAAGTCACGCACAAACGTTGGCGCGTAAAGCTTATCCTCGTAGAAGTGCTCCCACAAGTGCTCAACCAACTTGCCGTGATTCTCAACTTCGTCGCGCTCAACGCCAAGCTTGTCCGCAATCGCGCCCAAATGCTCAACAGAAGTTTCCGGAGTAATCTCCTCGCCCAAAGCCTCAGAAAGCGAGCCGTACATGGTAATCTGCTTCCATTCGCCACCAAAATCGTACTCTTCGCCGTTAAGCAAAGTCACCTTAGTTGAACCGAAAGCGTCTAGTGCAGCCTTTTGAATCAGCTCCTTGGTAAGAGCAGCAATCGTATCGTAAGTGCCATAAGCCTGGTAAGCCTCAAGCATTGTAAACTCTGGAGCGTGAGTTGCATCCACGCCTTCGTTTCTAAAGTCGCGGTTGATTTCGAACACGCGCTCAATGCCACCAACCAAGCAGCGCTTCAAGAAAAGCTCCGGAGCAATGCGCAAATAAAGATCAATGTCGAAAGCGTTCATGTGAGTTGTGAATGGACGAGCAGCAGCACCGCCGTGAACCGTTTGCAACATTGGAGTTTCGACTTCCAAGAAGTCATGACTGTCGAAAGTACGGCGAAGAGAAGCCACAGCGCGCGAACGCCTGCGAACCATATCGCGAATCTTCTCGTCCGCAATCATGCCAATATATGGCTTACGCGTACGAGTGTCGTCGCTTAATTCCTTGTGCAAAGCCGGAAGCGGCTGCAAAGCCTTAGCTGCAATCGCCCACTCGGTTGCGAATACGGAAAGCTCACCGGTCTTAGAAGAAATCACGCGACCGCGCACGTAAAGGTGGTCGCCCAAATCCACCATCTGCTTGAAGCTTTTAATGGATTCTTCGCCAATTTCCTTCTTGGAAACCATCGCCTGAATCGTAGTACCGTCACCGGCAGAAAGCTTAACAAAGCACAAGCCGCCAGCGTTACGCAAGAAAAGCACGCGGCCTGCAATACCAACCTCAGTATCGGTTTCTTCGCCAGCTTCAAGCTTGCCATCGAAATCAGCACGCACCTTTTCGATAGTATCCGTAACGTTAAGATGCACAGGATAAGGCTGCACGCCTTCCTTAAGCATCATTGCGCGCTTAGCAACGCGCATCTGTACCTGCTCAGGATGAGCTTGCGGTCCAAATTCTTTATTGCTTGGGTCGATTGCTTCATCCAGAGTTGCGCCTTCGTTTACGCGCTTGGCGATTGCTTCGTCTTGAGCGAGTAACATTTCGGCATGTTCAACAGTGTCAATTTCATTGACGGTATCTGTTGCTTCGTTTTCTGCTGCATTTTTATCGGCAGATTCTGCGGCACTTTGCGCGGCAGACATTGCAGTATTGGTGTCAGTCATAAACGCTAATTGTAGCCAGTAGGTAATACAGGTTTTATACGCGACTTGCAGTGCTAATTTGCGATATGTTTACACAGAAGCTGTAGCGATAATTTGTAATATGTTTACAAAGGAATTCCGCAGCTTGTACGCAATATACTTGCGCGGGACTTACTTTGCGCAACTTGCACACGCTTTACAATAATTTGTATTAGCCAACCTGTAACATTACGGACGTTGTTGGAACTTTTATGCGCATATGCTTTCGCGAGTTTCAGCATCGGGCTGTAGCGCAGTTTGGTAGCGCGCTTCGTTCGGGACGAAGAGGCCGCGGGTTCAAATCCCGCCAGCCCGACTTTTGATTTCCAGAATCACCCCCCCACCGCAATTCCGACGTTTCCTATACAAGGCTGTAAAATTTCTGCCGCTATTTCGCACGCAAACGACTTTTTCTTTACACGTGTGTAAAGTTTCTGCCGGTTTTTGACGCGAAGGCGGCATAAACTGCGCGCGGCTGTAAAGTTTCTGCCGGTTTTTGACGTAAAAACGGCAGTTTCTTTACATGACTGTAAAGTTGAAGTCGATTGATTGTGAACAAGCGCAATAGCAAGGGGGCTTTGATGGAGAACGCTGCGCAATTTTATAACGAGCTTGACGAAATGTTTGCGAATCACGCGGGCGCTGACGCGATCGAGACGTATCTTTTGCGAAAACTTGCCGAAGCCAATCCCCTGCAGCTTTCAGTTCTCAACGAACTCATGGGATTTTATAGATCGCGCGGAGAGCACGCAAAAAACAAGCCAATCATTGATAAGGCGCTAGATTTGGCAAAGAAGATGGATTTAGCTGGCACCGAAGCCGGCACAACCACGCTAATTAACGCCGCCACAAGCCTTCGCGCGGCAGGCAGCTACGATCGCGCCGAAAAAATTTACACTCAAGCTCTTAACGAATCCACCGAAACGCTCGGCGCTAAAAACCGCAAGCTTGCCGCGCTTCACAACAATCTTTCGATGCTTTACAGCGAAACCGGTCGCACTCATGATGCAATTGAGGAGCTCAATCATGCGCTTGAAATTTTGCAAAATACGAGCACGGATCCTGAGCGCGACATCGATATTGCCGCTACGCACACGAATCTTGCGCTTGCAATGTTGCAGGAGTGCTCACAGGAGTGCTCGCATCCTAACACCAGCACAAACAGCAAATCCGCAACTCTTGACTCCGCTTTTGAACACGCTTCGACCAGCGTTCGCATGTACGTCGCGGGGAATAACGAAAATCAGCCGCACTACGCTTCTGCATTGGCAGGTTTTGCGCAAGTACAGTGCGCGCGCGGCGAGTACGCTCAGGCTGAGGAAAGTTACAGTAAGGCACTTGATTTGATTGCGAGATGCTACGGAAAAGATAGCGAATCTTACGCGATTACGGCAGAAAATTTGCGGCAGGCGCGCGAGTTGGCAGAAAAAGTTACGAAAGAATCTACAGAAATTCAAGAATCAGCAAACCAAGATATAACAGAACAACACTCAACGAACTCACACGCAGCAAACCAGAACGCAGCAAACCATAATATAAAAACTGGCATGCAATTATCGCAATCATATTGGCAAACTTACGGAAAGCCGTTACTTGATCAGCCAAAATTTGCGAAATACAAAAACCGCATAGCTGCAGGATTAGTTGGTCATGGATCGGAATGCTACGGTTTTGACGACGAGATTTCGCGCGATCACGATTTTGGACCAGGATTCTGCTTATGGCTTACCGACGAAGATTACGCGGAAATCGGCGCGGATTTGCAGACTGCTTACGACGCACTTCCGCGAAAATACGCCGGTTTTGGCTCTCGCAACGAAACACCGCGCGCAAAATCATGCGAAAGCAGCAAGCGCGTCGGAGTATTTCGCATAAGCGAATTTTTTGAAAATCTAACCGGCTTTCCCACCGCTCCAAGCCAAAACGAGCCGCACTTATGGCTATCGCTAAGCGAGTCAACGCTTGCAGCAGCGACGAATGGCAAAATTTTCGCGGACCCTCTTGGAGAGTTCTCAAAGGCGCGCCAAAGCTTCAAGCTCATGCCGGACGACGTGCGAATCTCACTAATCTCGCGCAGACTTGGCATGATGGCTCAAGCAGGTCAATACAATGTTCCACGAATGCTAGCACGCAAAGACGCTTCCGCAGCGTGGCTTTCTATCAACGAATTCGTGCGCGCAACCGCTTCACTCGTGTTTTTGCTCAACAATCCCGTAACTGCAGGCTACTTGCCGTACTACAAGTGGCAGTTTGCAGCATTGCGCAAGCTCAGCAATCGCATGGCTTCTAGGCTTCCGGAAGTGTGCAGCAAACTTGAGTCGATAATGCAACTTTCTTCCGCTGCTTGCTTTGGCGGAGACGGTTTTGGCGGAGACAGTTTTGGCGAAGGTGGGAAGGGAGCCGGAATTGCGCAAAAGCAAGTTTCGCAAATAATTGACAGCATTTGCGAGGATATTGTGCGCGAACTGCAATACGAGGGCTTAAGCGATTGCGACGAAACTTTTTTGGAATGGCAACGGCCGTATGTTGAAGCGCATATTAATTCGCGTGCGGCGTGTTTGAGGAGCTTATGATGTGCGATTTATCAGTAAATACGAAAGCGCAGAATACGAAAGAAGAAAAGCTGAAAGCGCAAAATCCGAAAACAGAAAATCTTGCGGAAGAAATCACTAAACTCGAGTGGGATCAGTTCCAGCTTACAGAAAACGAAGGCGGACGCGCGAATTGCCAAGGAAACTGGCCAACTTTTCGCATTATGCGCATGAGTCAATTTTTGGCGTGGCCGCTTGATTTGCAGGAGTCTTATAAACAGGATCTTGAGCGCGCGAATAGCGATGGACGCAATTTGATTACGGAAAAGTATGCGCGAATGATGGAGTCGACTGCGCCGGAAATTTTTGAGCGCACGATTAAGCCTTATATTAAGCCGATTTTGGAGCCTAGAAAAAGCGCGCAGGAGCAGATTATTTTAACGCAAGTCGAGTGGGCTGCGGATTTTCGCAATCGCTACCCGCATTTAGGTCTTGCGATGCGCGTGCTTAAAACTAGCGAGGATACGGCAGAAAATACGTCTTTTGAAACGTATTTGCGAGGCGAATTAAGCACATATTCTGACGCAACTTTCGCAAAATACCAGCGTTTTGTAAATAATTTGCGCACGGAAAATCTAAATCTTACGCAAATGATAATTGCGAATACTGTGCGCATGTATGGCTACGATTCGCTCGAAGCGGCCGAGCGCGCGCAATAAAGTGCTTGAGCGCCGGATTCATTCGTTACGCACGCCAATCACAACCTAGTTTCTAAAGCACCGCCACGCGAACCTGCCCTGCCTTCGTCAATCGAGACGAAGGCAGACCTCGCTTGCGTTGAAAGCAGACTGTGCTTTCAACCCTGAGCAAGCTCGGCGCTCCGAATTGCTTTCGTGCGCTAAATCGCAGCGCTCAAGCAGGTCGTCGCGCACGCGCGCAGCTTAAGAATAAAGCAACGACGCTGCAGAAGCGGCGCGAGAATCACTTTCGAGAAAAAGCGTGGAAGCAGCAGAAAGACCGGCGTGTTGCAAAAACGCGCGGTAAAGCATTACGTCAGGTTTGCGCGAATGCGATTCGTAAGATGCACAAACACCGTTTAACTCACCGAGTATTGGGCAAGTTTTGCGCGCGCAGTTTAACCAATCGCAAGAAGCGTTACCAAGTGCCCACACGCGCACGCCGCTCGCAATCAACTCGCGTGCCACAGCCGAAGCATCCGCGCGCTCGCCAGCAAAACCACGCTCGAAACGCTCAAAATACAAGCGATATAGCCACGTAACTGCCGGTCCGTGATGCTCATCAAACGAATCCATCGCTTGCTTTCTGCTCCACCCAGCCTCGCGCAATGACTCGTGAAACTCAAAACCCCATTCCGGCTCGAAACTAAAGAGCACTTCCCCAATAAAATCCGGATAATCTGCATCCAGAGTGCGGCGCACATCCCAATCTACAAGCAATTGCAAGTCGAAAACAACGTCAGTCATTCCGCGCGAAGCATACTCGCTGATACTATTTTTGCGCACATCACTTATTTCGCGAATATCACAGATACCGCTTGCACTAACTGCTTTTATTTCAGCGCCCATAATTCCCACTTGTGCAATACGTTGCTTTCAAAACAAAACAGCAAAACAGAAACAACAAAACAAAACAGCACACCAACCAAATACTCACACAGTTGGCGGAATACCGGCACTCATCGACGCATCGCCAACTACGCCAGAACCGTACATTCCTGCAGCAAAACTCGCTTGCAAACTGTTGAGATTGTAGCCAAGCGCCTCAAGCTGCGCGCGACCGTCCTCATTAATGTTTTCAACGCTCCAACGCGGCTTCCACGTCCAATCAATACGAAACTCTTCCACCAAGCCTGCGAGCGCATTCGCACACTCATCCTCAATCAATTCAGTTAACGGACATGCAGGAGTAGTAAGCGTCATAGTAATAATTGCGCGCCCAAGCTCATCAATTTCAATGCCATAAACCAAGCCCAAATCAACCACATCAATGCCAAGCTCAGGATCCACAACATCGTGTAAAGCGTCTAAAATATCATCTTCTGTAACTCGTCCAATGTCATTCGCGCTTAAATTCGCAGGATGCGTTTCATGCGTCACCTCAGATGCTGATTGATTTTCTGCCATAATATTCCTTGCTTTTACGTTACATAAAGATTTTATAGTTCTTTCATAGCCTTTGCAATGCTATCTTTTAAGCCTTCCCACGCCAAAAGCGCGCACTTAATTCGCATTGGGTAGCGCGATACGCCTTGCAAAACCATTGCATCTTCCAGCGCATCTTCGTCCTCTTCATTTTCAAAACCTTCGCCGCGAGATTCCATAAGTTTGTGGAAAAGCGCGTCTAATCGCAAAGCTTCGTCAACCGACTTTCCTTCGACTAAATCAACCATCATTGAAAGGCTTGCCTGCGAAATCGAGCAGCCATGACCATCCCACTTAATACTTGATACTATTGGAGTTTCGTCATTATTTGCGCTGCGTGAAAGCTCCACGCGCATTGTGACTTCGTCGCCGCAAGTTGGATTGAATTGGTGCGATTGACCTAAAGCAGAGTTTTCGCCAGCTGCAACGCAACTTTCGTGAGCATTATTTAAGGTAATTTCGGCAGATTTTGTATTTTCTGCAGATTCTTGAGATTCTTCCTGCAATTCCGCTTGTGCGAGCTCGTCCGTACTTTCGAAATGAGTTTTGCCATGCGGATTTCGCGCAGCATCCAAAATTACTTCTTGGTACATGCTTTCTAAGCCGTCACCAGCCGCATCTGCAAAACCAGCATCTGCACCAAAACCAGCACCAAAACCCATATCAAACATACGCTCTCCTTACCTACTCACTAACTCGTTGACTCGCCGATTCGATTGACTAACTCGCTAACTTCTCCAACTCGCTCGCTAACAATATTATGCGCCAAAGTAGGCGCGAACGTGTGAGACTGCTTCAACAAGCACACGAGCCTCGTCAACTGTATTGTAAACACCAACAGACGCGCGATTCGAAGCGTACACACCAAAATGACGGTGAATCGGCTGAGCACAATGATGCCCGACGCGAATCGCAATGCCCTTCGCGTCCAAAAACTGTCCAACATCGTGCGGATGCACACCTTCAACTTCAAAAGCAACTGTGCCAATTCGATTCTCTAAATCAGTCGGACCCAAAACGCGAACGCCTGGAACATCCCGTAATTTTAGCAATTCTGCAGCAATTTCCTGCTCATGCTCTGCAACTCGGTTCATGTCCAACGAGCGCAGCCAATCCGCTGCAACTCCTGCCGCAACCATTTGCGCAACAGGCTGAGTTCCAGCCTCAAAGCGGTAAGGCGCATCCATGTATTGCGCCGGCTTGTTAAGCCAAGCAAGCTCCACCATTGAGCCGCCAAAATTCGCAGGCGGAAGCGCGTTCAAAAGCTCGCGACGACCATACAAGAATCCAACTCCCGTAGGACCATACATTTTATGCGCACTAAATGCCGCAAAATCAACGTCTAATGCGTGAAAATCAACTGGAATATGCGGAACTGACTGGCATGCGTCAAGCACAAAAATCGCGCCGACTTCGTGAGCGCGCTTGCAAATCGACGAAACGTCCGTAATAGCGCCAGTAACGTTGCTAATATGCGTAACTGCAACGATTTTCGTGCGCTCGTCAATAATTGTTCGCAAATAATCTGCATCCGTGCGCACGCGACCGTCTTCTGTTACGTCAATCCAGCGAAGCTCTGCTCCCGTGCGAAGAGCCAGCTCTTGGAATGGAAGCAAAACAGAATGGTGATCCGCGCGAGATACGACTATTACGTCGCCTTCTTGAAGCGCAAAATTTTTGCGGAAATCACTTTTAGAATCAGCCAGATCACTACTGTCTTTTTTGCAGATTTTTGCCTTCGCACTAGCGTTACTAATAGCAGTTGCGAGAAGATTAAGCGCGCCTGTAGCTCCCGAAGTAACAACAATTTCCTCGCTGCCAGCATCTGCGCACGCTCCAACAAGCAACGCAACTTTCGCGCGCGCTTGTTCAAACGCAACCGTCGAAAGTGCAGCCAACTCGTGCGCTCCCCTGTGCACACCAGCGTTAATTGTTTCGTAAAACTCTTTTTCGGCGTCGATTACAACTTGCGGCTTTTGCGAAGTAGCTGCAGAATCCAAGTAAATCAAAGGTTTTCCGTGCACAGTATCGTGAAGCGAAGTGCCGTGAACTGTGCGACTTAAAATCGGAAACTGCGAGCGCAAATCGCTAAATTCTCGCATAATATTTTCTGTAGTCACTGTAGTCATATTAAACCGCTATTTTGACGCTATTCTTACGAATATACAGATAGATTAAACTGTACTTGAACCGCGCTTAAGCCAGCGCCGACTCGGTTGTACCTTCCGGCAAATACTTGTCGTAGCCTTCTTCTTCCAGCTCGTCCGCAAGCTCCGGTCCTGCAGTCTTTACAAAGTGACCTTGCGCAAAAACATGCACAATATCCGGCTTAATATACTTGAGAATTCGTGTGTAATGCGTGACCATCATAACGCCCAAACCGGTGTTTTCTTTGGCGCGATTCACACCTTCAGACACAATTCGAAGCGCGTCAACATCCAAACCAGAATCAGTTTCATCCAAAATTGCAAACTTCGGCTTCAAAAGCTCTAATTGCAAAACTTCCGCGCGCTTCTTTTCGCCGCCAGAGAATCCTTCGTTTACAGAACGCGACGCAAATTTTGGATCCATTCGAAGCTTTTTCATAGCCTCGCTAAGTTCTTTCACCCAGCTTCTTAAAGATGGAGCTTTGCCTTCGACTTCAGTTTTTGCAGTGCGAAGGAAGTTCGTCATAGATACGCCCGGTACCTCTACCGGGTACTGCATTGCAAGGAACAGTCCGGCTTTTGCGCGCTCGTCAGGAGTCATTTTCAAAATATCTTCGCCGTCGAGAAGAACTTGACCCGAATCAACTTCATACTTTGGGTGCCCTGCCAAAGTGTATGCAAGAGTAGACTTTCCAGATCCGTTAGGACCCATAATTGCGTGCGTTTCGCCAGAATTAACTGTAAGATTCACGCCTTTTAAGATTTGCTTGCGACCTTCTTTTGTTTCTACAGAAGCGTACAAATCCTTAATTTCCAAAGTTGACATGTTTTTCTCCTATTCTTCCGTTCTTGCAAGTTAGTTTTGTGCAGGTGAGTCTTGTGCAGGCTCTTTTTTCGCAGGCTCTTCCGTTCTTGCAAGACGGCGCTCAATTGCCTTCATTAAGTGATCAACAATTTCCGGAACGCCAATTTCTTCAATCAGCTCGTTAAAGAATCCACGCACAACAAGCTTTCTGGCTTCAATCTCACTAACTCCGCGCGATTGCAAGTAGAAAAGCTCTTCGTCGTCAAATCTACCGACTGAACTTGCGTGACCGGCACCAATAATATTTCCGTTTTCAATTTCCAAATTCGGCTCAGAATCAGCGATTGCTCCAGGAGTGAGCACCAAATTACGATTCAACTCGTACGAATCTGTGCCAGGAGCTTCCGGCTTAATAAGCGCGTTTCCAACCCAAGTTGAATGCGCGCCTTTTCCTTCCAAAGCACCCTTGTACACTACTCGCGACTTGCATTCCGGATAATTGTGCACAACCATCGTGCGATGCTCAACATGCTCGCCAGGATCCACAAAATACATGCCGAGCATGTTCAAATCGCCCTGCTCGCCGCCAAAATCCTGATCCATGCGAATGCGCACAACATCTCCGCCAAGAGTGACCATCGTGTGGCGAAGCGAAGCACCCTCACCCACGTGAATACGCTGATTTCCAACGTGTTTGCTGCCCGAATCCCATTCTTGAATAAAGGTAGTAGAAACGTGCGCGTGTTTTCCGAGGATAATTTCCACACCTTCTGCAAGTTTCGCGCAGCCGGTATGTTCGATAATAATATCTGCGTCTGAACGTGGGTCCGCTTCGATTACTAAGTGCAGTGCGTCAAGCGCATTAACATTATTACCCTGAATTTTCAGCACGATTGGCTTTTTAATTTCGCCAGATACGTGAAGCACGCGCGCTTGTTTCGTTGCATTCCACGCAACTGCAGCCGCGCGATCAGAAGGCTTCATTTCGGTGTGAGGAGCCTCGTTTTGCGGCTTTACTTGCAAACTTACGGAACCGTCGCTGCCAACGTAAGAATCATCCAAAGCAGCTCCACCAACGCCTTCAAGCGTTACATGAATGCTATTAGATGGTTTAAAACGCTCGAAAAACTCGGAAATTCGCTCAACTGGAGTGTATCGCCAATCTTCCTGCTTACGCGTTGGAATCGCAAAATCTTCCACGTTGAACGAGCGCACGGATTTGTCTGCGCTAGAAGGCATTGCCGCAGGAACCGCATACGGATCATTAGAATCTGCTACAGGAATATTAATTTCTTTTTCCGTCATTTTATTGCCTAAATTCTCTTTTAAATCTTCGCTCATCAGCCCACGGATCCTTCCATTTGCAACTCAACTAAGCGATTCAACTCAAGCGCGTACTCCATTGGAAGCTCGCGGCTAATCGGCTCTACGAAGCCGCGAACAATCATGCCCATAGCCTCTTTTTCTTCAAGTCCACGACTCATCAAGTAGAAAAGCTGATCCTCCGAAACCTTGGAAACAGTGGCCTCGTGAGCCATCGAAACGTCGTCTTCACGCACGTCAACATGCGGATAAGTATCCGACCTCGAAAAATCGTCAACAAGCAAAGCATCGCACACAACAGACGAACTAGAGCCCTTCGCGCCCTTAATAATCTTCACAAGACCGCGGTAAGCTGAACGTCCGCCGCCGCGCGAAATCGACTTAGCAACAATCGTTGAACTCGTGTGCGGAGCCAAATGAATCATTTTCGCACCCGTATCTTGATACTGACCGCGTCCAGCAAAGCTCAAAGACATAGTTTCTGCTTTTGCGTACGGCTCAGCAAGAATGCAAGCAGGATACTTCATAGTAGCTTTGGAGCCGATGTTGCCGTCAACCCACTCCATTGTGCCGCCTTCGCGCACGTAAGCTCGCTGAGTTACCAAGTTATACACGTTATTTGACCAGTTTTGAACGGTTGTGTATCGCACGCGCGCATGCTTTTCCACAACAATTTCAACGTTTGCAGCGTGAAGAGAATCCGTGGAATAAATTGGAGCCGTGCAACCCTCAACATAATGCACGTAAGAGCCTTCGTCTGCAATAATCAACGTGCGCTCAAACTGACCCATGTTCGGCGTATTAATGCGGAAGTAAGCCTGAAGCGGAATATCCACATGCACGCCTTTTGGAACGTAAACGAACGAGCCGCCACTCCAAGCTGCTGTGTTAAGAGCCGCAAACTTGTTGTCATCAACTGGAATCACCGTTGCAAAATACTTTTTTACAAGCTCCGGATACTTTTGCACTGCCGTATCCGTATCAACAAAAATTACACCTTGCGCAGCCAAGTCTTCGCGAATCGAATTGTAAATAACTTCCGACTCATACTGTGCTGCAACGCCTGAAACTAAGCGCTTTTTCTCAGCTTCCGGAATGCCGAGCCTGTCGTAAGTTTTGCGAATATCTTCCGGCAAATCATCCCAAGTTTTCGCTTGATCGTGAACCGGACGCACGTAGTATTTAAAATCATCCGCGTCAAAACCGCTTAAATCCACGCCCCAATCCGGCATCGGCTTTTGCAAAAATGCGCGGTAACCTTGCAAACGAAGATTTAGCATCCATTCCGGCTCGTGCTTGTCAGCGGAAATTGCACGAACAACCGACTCGTCAATACCCTTCTTCGCAGCCTCGCCTGCAGCATCCGAATCATGCCAACCGTAATTGTAATCGCCAAATTCAGCGACAATCTGCTCGTCTTTACGGATTTTCTCTTCGTTTACGCGAGCGCGATCTGCCACATACTGGCTCATCTCAACGTCTGCAGCTTTATTTTTTGCTGGATTATTGCCATCACTTGCTGCAACGCTTAGATCGCCAGTAACGCCAGTATCATTCATATTGCCAGCATCGCTCATATTGCTAGTATCGCTCATAAAGCCTGTAACACCTCCATACTTAACGCACACCTGCGCGCGGTACGTATTAATTGGCAAAAGCTGCTCCCCAAAGCGCTACTTTTGCACTCTCCCCACTCAATTATCACCTATCTAAGGTTACCGCGTAATGCGATTTCTTGGTATAGCCGTGTTACGTGCAAAACGTAATGTTTATCACAATCTAATAAAACATAAACGGCAGAAACTTTACGCGAGTGTAAAGAAAAGGTCGTTTACGCACCAAAAAACGGCAGAAACTTTACAGCGTAGTAAAGTTTCGGTCGGTTACGCGCCAAAAAGCGGCAAAAACTTTGCAGCGTTGTCAAGAAAAGGTCGTTTACGAATTAAAAAGCGGCAAAACTTAGGAAAACCAAGTCTTACCGCTTATTTCTATTTACTTAATTCTTACTTAAGTCCCACTTAAGCTTTACTTAAGCCTTACTTAAATCTTACTTAAGTCTACTTATCTTCCTTGCTATTTTGAGAAGCCTCTTGATGCTCAAGAGCAGCCGCAACCAAGCCAGCAAACAGTGGATGAGGCTTAGTTGGGCGAGATTTAAACTCTGGATGAGCTTGAGTTGCTACGTAGAATGGGTGAACTTCCTTTGGAAGCTCCACAAACTCAGTCAAATTACCATCTGGGCTTTGACCGCTAATACGCAAGCCGGCTTCACGCAAACGATCCTTATATGCCACGTTCACTTCATAACGGTGACGGTGACGCTCAGTAACATGCGTAGTGCCATAAAGCTCAGCAACAATAGAGCCTTCTTCAAGCGTTGCAGGGTAAGAGCCAAGTCGCATTGTGTGACCCATATCTCCCTTACCGGCCACAATATCCTTCTGCTCTTCCATAGTTGCGATTACTGGATCGCCACAATCCTTCTCGAACTCAGTGGAATTAGCATCCTCAAGTCCAAGCACGTGACGAGCGTATTCAATAACCATAGATTGCAAGCCAAGGCAAAGACCAAGCGTTGGCAAACCGTGCTCGCGAGCGTAACGAAGTGCGCCAATTTTACCTTCAATACCGCGAATTCCGAAGCCGCCTGGAATAACCATGCCATCCATTTGGTCAAGAGCCGCAGCCGCACCTTCTTGAGTTTCGCACTTGTCTGCAGCAACCCAGCGCACGTTTACCTTAGCCCAGTTTGCAAAACCGCCAGCCTTAATAGCTTCGGTAACAGAAAGGTACGCATCTGGCAAATCAATATACTTTCCAACGATTGCAATGTTCAGCTCATGCTTTGGATGATGCACGCGCTCAAGCAAATCTTCCCACTCGTTCCAATCAACATCGTGGAATGGAAGCTCAAGCTCACGAACAACGTAAGCGTCCAAACCCTCGTTGAACAAAATCTTCGGCACATCGTAAATGCTTGGAGCGTCGACGCAGTTCACAACGCCTTCAGCATCGACATCACACATAAGCGAAATCTTGTCTTTGATGCCTTGATTAAGCGGACGATCCGAACGCAAGACAAGCGCGTCTGGAGAAATGCCAAGAGAGCGAAGCATCATAACAGAATGCTGAGTTGGCTTAGTTTTCAATTCGTGAGCTGCAGCAATATAAGGCACCAAAGAAACGTGCACAAACATGCAGTTTTCAGGACCTAAATCGCGACGAACTTCGCGAGCTGCCTCCAAAAATGGCTGGGACTCAATATCGCCAACCGTTCCGCCAATTTCCGTAATAATAACGTCTACATCGTCGGAAGCTTGAGCGCGCATACGCGACTTGATTTCACCAGTAATATGCGGAATAACCTGCACGCACTGACCCAAATATTCGCCAGCGCGCTCCTTACGAAGCACAGACTGATAAATCTGACCAGTTGTAACATTCGCTTTCTGGCTTAAGAAAACATCGAGGAATCGCTCGTAATGACCAATATCGAGATCTGTTTCTGCACCATCTTCCGTAACATAGACTTCACCATGCTGGAATGGGTTCATTGTACCCGGGTCAACATTGATATAAGGATCGAGTTTTTGTTGTAATACATGCAATCCGCGACTGCGTAAAAGTCGGCCTAAAGATGATGCTGTAAGGCCTTTTCCGAGGGACGAAACTACGCCACCAGTGACAAAAATATGCTTTGTAATATGCTCCTGAGAGTTACCATGTTGTCTTCTAACCATGGAACTCCATAGTATCTTCGAGCCTCGACGCTGGGTGTTGATTCGCAAAAAATCGAACAAAATCAAACAAGATGCGCAACAGCTTCCAAAGCGAGCTTATAGCCGTACAATCCCATGCCTGTAATAGTGCCGGTTGCAACAGGACTAATTACGCTAATTTTACGAAAAGCATCGCGCGCAGCAGGATTAGAAATATGCACTTCCATTAACGGAACTCCAGCATCCAAAACCATGTGAGCCGCGTCCGCGAGCGCGTAACTGTAGTGCGTAAAAGCGGCAGGATTCATAACAACGGGCGTATGAGTATCGGCAGCTTCGTGCATCCAGTGAACCATTTGAGCTTCGTCGTCACTTTGGCGCACTTCTACTTCAAACCCAAGTTCTGCACCCCACTTTTCGCATTTCTCGCGCAAAATTTCAAAGTTCTCGCTACCGTACACGTCCGGCTGTCGCACGCCTAAACGACCTAAATTCGGTCCGTTTACAACAAGCACTTTTTTTGTATGCTGATTTTCCATTTTTACCTCGCAAGATTAATTAATTTTGCTTATAAACGCGCTCGAAAGCTTCTTTAACTGCTTCAATAGGCGGGTTGTCAAGATGAATAGGATTCGAAATACCATCCAAAATTACGAAACGTAGCATGTTGCCGCGCGCTTTTTTGTCGCGATGCATAAGGTTAAGCACGCACTCAAAAGCAGCATCCGCATCTTTTGCACACTGCCACGAAGTTGGCAATCCAAGCGAATCCAAAAGCGAACGATGATACGCAACGTCTCCCGCATCCAAATATCCTAAAATTTGCGCAAGCTCCGCCGCAAAAACCATACCAACAGCTACAGCGTTTCCATGACGCCAGCGGAAATGCTCAATCTGCTCAATCGCGTGGCCAAGCGTATGCCCGTAGTTCAAAAACTCGCGCAAACCCTGCTCTTTTAAATCGCTCGATACGTGATACACCTTTACTTTAACTGTACGTTCAATAAGCTCCACGAGCAGTTCGTGAAGTTCGTTATTATTTTCTAAATCATCCCCATTAAATTCACGCAAAAGCTTCGCATTATTGGCATCGCTAAGAATCTTCAAAATTTCACCGTCGCGAATAAAACCAGATTTTGCAACCTCACCCAAGCCTTCAATAAGAATATCGTTTGGAAGAGTTGCAAGCGTAGAAGTATCTGCTAAAACGCCAGCTGGAGTGTAAAAGCTGCCGACTAGATTCTTTCCAGCATCCGTATTAATACCAGTTTTACCGCCCGTAGACGCGTCAACCATCGCAAGAAGCGAAGTAGGGCAGTTTACATAGCGAATTCCACGCATCCAAGTTGCAGCAACAAAGCCAGCGACATCCGTTGCTGCTCCCCCGCCTAAACCAACAATTGCATCCGAACGAGTAAAACCAGCTTCTGCCAAGTTAGCCCACAATCTGCTTGCAACTTTAATAGTTTTTCCAGCTTCTGCATCCGGAATTAGCATGTCGAAAACTTCGTAACCAGATTGGCGCAAAATAGTTCGAGCTTTGTCGCTATGACGCTGAACAGGTTGCGTGTGAACTAACGCCACTTTAACCGGCTTAGTTCCAAGCATTTGCGGCAGAAGTTGCATTGCACCGTCACCAATTCGCACATCGTATGGTTCAATTCCCTCACCTGTTACGTGCACAATACGTTGCATAATCATATTCCTTAATTTTTCTGCAGCCATATACGGAGTCGAACCTTTTGTTTGCATGTGGATATTCGACACCGCCTTAAAAACAGGATCTCTCTGCTCAAATAATTCCATCCAACGCTTTTGCGCATCTTCTCCAGAAAACATAGGACGATTATTATTCCAGCTTGCGCGCTCAATAGCCTCTTTAGCATTTGCTTGCAAATACACAACGCGACCACCACTACGCATATACTCACGCAAAACTTTTTGAGTTTCTTCACGCATAGGCGCACCGCCACCAAGCGAAACTATTCCCTTTGTAGAATCTTCTGCAGATGTATCTCCTAAAATTGCCTCTCGCACTATGCGAGCTTCTATTTCACGAAAAGCATCCTGGCCATATTCCTCGAAATATTGCGGTATTGACATATCAATATCGCACTCGATCATGTCATCTGTATCATAAAAAGGCAGATTCATAAGATGCGCAACTTCGCGGCCAATACGCGTTTTCCCAGCAGCAGGCATGCCAATAATAACAGCTAGCGGAAGTTTAGTGTTGCTCATTTCATATTCTCCGGCCAGGAAGCTACGTAAGACTCCACATTTCGGCGCGTTTCTTGCAAAGAATCTCCGCCGAATTTTTCCAAAGCATACTTAGCTAAAGTAAGCCTTACCATCGCTTCTGCAACTACAGAAGCAGCTGGCACAGCAGTGAAATCTGAGCGCTGATTAATAGCTTGAGCAGCTTCGCCAGTAAGCACATCCACTGTGCGCAAAGCGCGTGGAATAGACGGAATTGGCTTCATTGCAGCGCGCACACGAATAATTTCGCCGTTCGACATTCCGCCTTCAATTCCTCCAGCTCGATTAGTAAGACGCTTAATTTTATCGTTTTCGTCTGTTACCATTTCGTCGTGCGCGGCCGATCCTGGGCGATCTGCTTCTGCAAAACCGTCGCCAATTTCCACGCCTTTAATAGCCTGAATTCCCATAATCGCGCTCGCGAGAGCTGCATCCAAGCGACGATCCGACTCAACGTATGTGCCAACTCCTGCAGGCATACCGTAAGCAAGCACTTCCACTACTCCACCGAGCGTATCTGCATTTGCTTTTGCTTCGTCGATGCGAGCCATCATTTTAGCTTCAGCATCTTTGTCGAGAGTGCGAACTGGAGAAGCATCCAGAGCGGCAACATCATCTGGTGTTGGTAAAGCTAAACTTTTGTTAGTGTATTCGCCGCCGATGCCGATAACATGCGCAACTGTGCGCACACCCAAAGCCTGCTGTAAAAACGCATCAGCAATAGCACCCAAAGCTACACGAGAAGCTGTTTCCCTAGCACTCGAACGCTCCAAAACTTCGCGAGCATCATTAAAACCGTACTTGCGCATGCCTGTTAAATCCGCATGACCTGGACGAGGGCGGCTCAAAGGAGCATTTCTGCCAACTTGCTCAACCTCGTGATCCAAAGGATCTGCACTCATTACTTCGGTCCACTTTGGCCACTCTGTATTCGCGATTTCTACAGCAATCGGAGAACCAAGCGTTACTCCGTGGCGAACTCCAGTTAAAAGACGCACTTTGTCTTGCTCAAACTTCATACGCGCTCCACGACCATAACCAAGGCGACGGCGAGCAAGTGCCGAAACTACATCGTTGCTAGTAATGTGCACGCCAGCCGGCAAACCTTCAATCATGGCTACTAACGCTTCACCGTGCGACTCCCCTGCCGTTTGCCATCTAAGCATGCCATTTCTCCATTCTCAAGTAATTTACGCGTCTAAATACTCTACTCTACTAACTACCAAGTATTGAGCTGGTTGTTATTGACAGCAATGCTGCGAGTATTGCAGATATTGCTTCTACTGGTACGAATGGTATTGATGCGTTGGTTGGAGAGCAGATTTTGCAGTAAATTTTCCATAGCAAAAGCCAAAGTAAGCCAACTGCTCCAACTAAAGCGAACCAGTAAATTAAGCAGTCAAAGCCGAATAATACCAAGGCTTGCGCAATCATTGACGCGCTCGTAACATCTCCGAAGCCAATAGCATTTTTTGCGGAAATTTTTCGCATACTCCAGTAAATTACAAAAATAATTACGCAAGAAATCCAGCCGAAAATAAGCACGCTAATATTTCTAAATAAAATAATCGAATATATGAGATTCGCAAAAGATTGAAAAATTCCTGCAATAACAACCCAAAGTCTTGGCACTACGCGACTTTTTATGTCTGTTGCGCAAACTGAAATTAAACATGTGAGCGTTGGTAGCACCGATAGTATCGTAATAATTAATTGCTTCATTAAAGCAGATTACGAAAACTTGCGAAACTGTTACAACCTCAACACATCTATGTGGTTAAAAGCTATATTTTTAT